>DATHKK010000467.1:0-5060 GCA_035489355.1 Candidatus Limnocylindria bacterium | reverse complement strand
AACAAAAGAATTTTCTGCAGGTGCTCCAGCTGACGCCCGCTCAGCAGCATAGTGCGGCGTCCGATGCTTTCGAAATCGTGCGTGACTTCGAAGTTCCGGAAAAAAGCATTTCGCGGCAAAACCTGTTCGAGGAAGGAGCGTAACTCGGGAATGTTCCATTGGCCGTTGCCCAGATCATAAACCAGGCACTGCTCCGTTTGCGGCCGCGAGACGTGAAAGTGTTCGCAGAACGATTCGTTCGCCGTCTGCACGCGCAGTTCTGAATCGAGCACCAGAAACGGCGGGATCGATTCGATCACCGCCTCCGCGTAGTCGCGCGCTTCCTTGGCCTTCTGCTCGCTCCGTTGGAGCGTTTCAAAGTCCACGAGCAGCGCGCACTCTTCCGTGTTGCTCTCGATGGGGGCACTCATCGAAGACAACTAGAGCGGATGAACCTCCGCGGGGCTATGGGGTGTTCGCCCCAGCAGTCTTCACCGTAAGTTTGGCGCACCTATCACGTTGGCCCGCCGCTCGCCTCCGGCGTTGCGTTTTTGCCTGACCGGTGGGGAGGACTGCCCCGGAGAGCACTACACCCCATTAGAAGAACCTGACTGGTCGCGTACTCTGGAACAAATGAAAAAACCTAAAACAGACGTGAAAATATCAGCGGCCCGGCATGGCACGGCGCCACCGTTCCACTGCGAACGGGACTTCGTCATCCAGCAAGAAACATTCAGGGGCATCCCGGTGGCTCGGGCCAGACCGGAGTCTCAGGTGCAGCACTATCCAGTGGCCGGGTGGAACAGGAACCGGCACGGAGTGTGGGTATGAGAATGGCGCCCGAACATGTGAAGCGAAAATTCTGGTGGGAACTCATTTTCATCGGCGTGCTCCTCTTCCTGCTCGCCGGCGGCCGGTCGATCGAGGAACGTAAAGTTGTGGCGGCGGCGCCGACTCTTTTGGCCCCGCCATCGGGTTGGACGCTGTGGTGACACTGCTACCGCTGCCCTGCGTTTGAAATGAAGAAGGGGCGATGCCGCCTCGAGGAAACCACGGCAGCGTAAAATCCCCCATAAGGTTACACCCCATTGGAACGCCCCATCCGCTGGATACGGTCAGCGCCTGCAAGGACGGCTTGCCGGATCGCCTTCGGAGGTGGGGGCCTGGGGCCGGGTTCGTGACGGACCCGGCCCAGTTTAATTAAACTGGGGAACGCAGCAATCAGCGGAAATGTATGAAAACAACAATTCTTGTGCAGCATCGGCAAACCAGGGCGTACGTCAGCCAGGATGACCAGCCTCAGTGGACCATTCATGCCGCCTCGGCTCGCCTGTTCGAAACGCCCTATCACGCGCTTCATTTTTGCGTGGATAAGCGCGTGGCGAACGCCGACGTGATCTTTCGTTCTCCCAATGGGCGGGAAGCGCGCTACCTGCGTTGTTGAATTCGTGATAGCGAGGCCCATTCTATGAATGGCTCCCAATTACCGCATCCAGAAGGTCGGGGTGGAATTCCTGCCTCAACGAAGACGATTGGGATTGTTCTGGCGACGCCTTGGCCAGCCGGTGCGCACCCACAACGACGCCTTTGCCGTCATCCGATGGCGCATCTTGGCGGGAACGCGCCGTTGAGCTGCCGCCTTAAACAATCGTCAACTGCACGCTGCTCTCGATGATGCCCGCGGAAATCGCGTAACGGGTCAGCCCCGCCGTGTCGTGAATGTCCAGCTTCTCCATCAGATGCTGGCGATGTTTCTCGACCGTCTTGATGCTGATGCCCAGCTCGTCCGCGGTTTCTTTGTTCGCTTTGCCTTCGGCAATCAGTTGCAGCACTTCCACTTCGCGGGCACTCAGGTTGGCGCTGCGCTTCTTGCTCAGCCCGGCTCGTTTCGGCGATTTCTCGTACTGATGTTTGAGTTGTTTGCCAATCGTCGGGCTGAAGAAAGCGTTTCCCTTATGGACCTCGCGGATGGCCTTGCAGAGATCGTGCGAGGAAGTTTGTTTGATCAAGTATCCCACGGCGCCCGCCGCGGTGGCTTGCTCGACATACGCATCGTCGCTGTGCGCGGAAAGCATGACGATCTTGGTAGCCGGAATGGTTTCCATGATTTGCCGCGTGGCCTCCAGGCCATTGAGCTGCGGCATGGCGATGTCCATGACCACGACCGCGGGACGAAGCTTCTTCGCCAGTTGCACCGCCTGGCGGCCGGTCTCCGCTTCGCCGACGATCTCGATATCGCATTCGTCTTTCAGCAACCCCCGAAATCCTTCTCGAACAATCAGGTGATCTTCCGCGAGTAGAACCGTGATCTTTTTCATGGGCGGTGTGGCTTTTTGGAGGTGGCTTCCAGGGCTTCGCGATGCGAAATCGGGAGGCGTTTCAAGTTCGTGTTCATGTTGGTTTGCGCCAACGTCGCCGCGGTTTGCTTTTCCGCAAAGTGATAAGCCGGCTCGAAAATCATTTTTCTCTCTCCGGACATAAACCACAGCTTGAGGGTTCCGCGATCGTTGTTGGCTGGCGTGGCGGTGGCGTCGATGTGCCGGGTCGCGCCGCCCTGGCCGCTGGTGGTGGCCGTGCCGGTAATCGCCGCGGTTTTTCCGCTGCCGATTTTGGCCAGGGACTCATCGGACACGACGATGTTCAGCTTGCCCTTTTCATTTTTGTAGAAATAGGGAGACACATTGATCCGATAACCGCCGGTGTAAATCCCGTCCGCGCGCTGGAGCGCCCCGATAGTCAACGTGGCTTTGCCCGCCGCCACGGGCATGGAGCTGGGATCGATGATGAGAACGCGACTGGTTGCAGCAAGGGACAAGGGCGGCGCAGCCAAGGCGACGGACGCTTGTAGAGCGAACAGCGCCAGCAGAACGGTCATTTGTTTTATAGACATTCAAAGTTTGGCTCGGGCGGACTCGATGGGCGATTCCTCCCCTCCCACGCCGTGGCTGAATTGAATCTGCGCGTGGATGGCCATGCTTTTTCCTAATGGAAAAATCGTGATAGGACTATGGGGTGTTCACCCCTCTTCCGCCAAGCTGGTCGAGGACGACACAGCCGTGCTCTCCTGCTGCATCATCGCTCTCAGACGCCTTCGCATTGCTTGAGTTGAATCCAAAACCGGCTGCCCTGACCCGGCTCGGATTCCACGCCAAATTGTCCGCCCATGCGTTCCAATGCTTTGCGAACGATGGCCAGCCCGATGCCGGTGCCTTCGAATTCGGCCGCGGGATGCAGCCGCCCAAACAGCGCAAAGATTCTTTCCTTATCGCCAGGAGAAATGCCGATCCCGTTATCTTCGAACCACAGCCGTACGTCCGGACCGATGGACTCGCTGCGCACCATCACTCTCGGTGGCACGCCGGGTGAAACAAACTTCACCGCGTTGGAAAAGAGATTGTTCACACACTGCATCAGCGAAGGCTCATGAGCGCTGACTGTGGGCAGCGGAAGGCGAATTTCAATTTCGGCGCGGGGCGGTTGGAACTCAGGCTGGTTGCGAATGGCTTCTCTCAGCAACTTTTCCAAATCGACCGGCTGCATGTTCAGCTTCTGCCGGCTGGAACTGCTGTAGTTCAGGATGTCGGTAATCAGGCGGTCCAGCCGCAGCGCCGCGGAAACGACTCTGCCGAGAAGTTCCGTTCCGGTTTCGTCCAATTGCGCGCTGTGCTCTGTCTGGATGATGCGCGCAAAGCCGGTCATGGCACGTAGAGGCGCCCGCATGTCGTGCGCGATGCTGTAGGAGAAGGCTTCCAGTTCACCGACGGTTTCCTGAAGCCGCGTGGTGCGCTCGGCCACCAGCCGTTCGAGTTGAAGTGCGCGGTTGGTGAGTTCCGCTTGCGCGAGCCGCAACGCTTCTCCCACCTGTTTGCGCTCCGCAATTTCCGTTTGCAGTTGGGCATTCAACGAGTCAGCGGCTTCGGTGAGTTCGTGCTGGCGCACCGACCCCAGCATCAACGCCTCGTTCATCGCGAGCGTTTTTTGATGAGTCTTCGCGGTCTCAGTCACTTGATTCAGTGGGAATTTTTTGGAGCCGGGAGCTTTCATCTTCTTTACTTCGTCGCCTTCGGTTCCGGCGCGGTTTCGTGTTCCTGCTCTTTGTCCGGGCCGGTGCGCGTGGGAATTCCTGTGATCAACCCGTGGTAGTCCGTTCGCCGCGGGTGGATGACCATGACGCCCTTTTCCGTGATGATATATTCGCGGATGTCTTTGGAGTGATTGCCCCCGCGCATTTTGATCACCACGATCACCTTGCGAAGCTGCCCGTCGATTTCCACGTAGCGCATCCGGATGATGTCGTCGGTCAGAAACGAAACCGTGTAATGGCTGAGATTGATCTCGGTAAATTTGTCCTCCACTTCCACCGTGGTCACGATGGTGACTCCAGCTCCCGTCAGCGCCACGATCATCCGGTAGAGCGACTCACGAAAGTCGTCGCGAAAGCCGGGCGCCAGCGCCATCTCGAAACCGACCAGTGAATCGATGACGAGCCGTTTCGCGCCGACCCTTTGGACGGCATCAAGTATCTCCTGCGTGATTTGATCCACCGACAGGTCGAGAGGACGCAGGTAGAGGATTTCGAGAAGCCCTTTTTGCTCCGCGGCTTTTAGTTTCAAACCGAGGCTGTCCGCGCGATCCGTGTAGCCGAGCGGACGTTCTTCGAAGAGCGCCATCACGGCCGATTCCTTCTCGCGCAGTCCTGCCGCGACAAATTGCGTGGCCAGCACCGATTTGCCCGTGCCCGAAGGTCCCGCCACCAGCAGGCTGTCGCCTTCCAGAATGCCCCCGGCCATCATCTTGTCCAACTCGACAATACCCGTGGAAAGCCGCCGGCGACTCCGATTCGGGCGATCCTTTTTGACGTCGAATCCGAGCGTACGCGAGAACGCTTGCAGCCCGCTATCGCGGATGTGGAAGGTGTGCAATCCTGGCACCGAGGCCACTCCGCGCAGCTTGAAAATTTGCAATTTCCGCACCACGGAATTTCTCTCCGTCAGTTGCGAAAGCCAGAGGAGACCATCGGCGACGGTGAAGATCGGATTGTCGCGCATCTCTTCCGGGGTGTATTCGCCCACCAGAAACGT
>DATHKK010000466.1:0-2649 GCA_035489355.1 Candidatus Limnocylindria bacterium | reverse complement strand
CGGTCGCTCACCAATTTCGGCCGTCTCCTCTACGCGACCGACGCCCGCGCGGCGTGGCTGGAGCGCGACTCGCGAACTGCCGGTCTCTACGACAAACAAACCTTGGAGCCACTCCTCCTGCTGCCACTCGGCATGTTGCCGATGGCCGTGAGTGCCGACGGGCGGCAGTTGGCCGTGAAAGTGGACGGACGCCGGCTGCAAGTGTGGGACATGGACGAATTACGAAGGCAACTGCGCGACCTCGGATTGGATTGGGGGAAGAAGTAGTTCCGAGTTTCGGGTTTTGCGTTTCGAGTTGGGCGCCCGTTGACTCGAAACTTTAGACTCCAAACTGTCGCCATCGCAGTTTCTCTCACTTTTTCTGTAACGTTTCATTCCAGAACGAGGAAAACCTGAGGGGAGTTCTGTCGAGCGCGTGTCGTCGCTGGCCGCGAGCCAACTCCACCGAGTGCATTATGAAACTCTGGATTCTTCTCGCCCTGGCGTGCGCCGATTGTTTCGCGGCGACCAAGGTGTGGGTTGCGCATTTCACGGACAGCAGCAATTGGAGCGATCCCGGCAATTGGCAGCCCGCCGGCGTACCACAAAATGGCGACGATCTCATTTTCGAGCCGACCGCAGAAGAACCCTCGCCGCGCCAGGACATGCACAACGACCTCGTCGAATTGCGCGTGCGCAGACTCGAGTTCCGCACTCAGGGTTGGTCGCTGGACGGGAACGAACTGACGCTGCTCGAACGGGTGGGACGCACAAGGATTTTAACCAACGTTTGCGGTGCCACGAGCAGCTTCACTTTCGACTGCAATCTCAAGCTCGGCAACCTGACGGTGATCGACATGTACCACGGCACGGTGCTGCTGAAGGGGAACATCGATCTCAATGGAAACAATCTCGGCCTCATCACTGCGGACACGATTCGTGTTTCCGGACAAATCACGGGCACCGGAAATGTCTCTGCGACCATCGACTCGTTCACGAGCGGCTCAATTGTTTTCGAGGGCGCAGCGGGCAACACGTTTAGCGGAGCGCTGACTATCAGCAAGAGCGCCACGGTGGTGGGCGAAGTCGTGTTCGATAAGCAAGCAGGCGCCGTGGTCAACGACGCGTTGCTGATTCGCAGTGGCACAGTGTGCAAGCTCGCGCGCGCGCATCAAATCGGTGACAGCGCGGCGGTTTGCATTTCGGGTGGAAGCCAGTTTCTGCTCGAAGGTCATACGGAGACGATTGGCAGCCCCTGCTTGACCAACCTCACCGGCGACACTCAGCCTGCGCTCGTGGACACCGGCGGCTCCACGCTCTCCGTGCAAGGCGACATCGTGGCAGTGAACGATTCGCTCCTCGTCGTTCCCACCATCAAAGGAAAACTTGGTTTGCCCGGCCCGGCGATAGTGGTTTCGCGGGACACTACCAAGACGCCGACGAATCGTTTCATCCGCAAGCAGCCCGTCGCGATTTCCAACCCACCTTAACAATCAGCGCATCTCATCCAATGAAACTTAGACTCGAACACATCCTGTTTGTCCTGGCCTTCGGAATAGCGACGACGCCGGCGATTGCGGCGACACGAAATTGGATCGGTGGCTCCGGCGTTTGGAGCAATCCAAACAACTGGCGAGATGTGCCCGATGAACTTCCTGGCGTGCCGCAGGATGGCGACACGTTGCTTTTTGATGATGGAGGAGATCCAGATTTCATGACGAACGATCTCGTGAATTTTGCGGTCGGTTCACTTCGCTTCGGGCAGGACGATCTTTCCGAGGAACTTTACCGGCTGACGGGCAACCCGCTGCACATTCTCGATGGAATCACAGCGACCGCGCCAGAGACTCGCGTGGAAATTGAATGTCCGCTCATCCTGGAAGGTGAGGTCTTCTTTCATGCGGTCGCCCCCATGGGACTCAATGCCGAAGCGCAACTCCGCATTAAAGGTGGAATGGAACTCACGGGTCGCCTCGTCTTGCGAGGCCATTACGCGGGACAGATCGATCTGACCGGTGCGATTGTCGGAACCGGCGACATTTTTCTTCCGTTGTACGTTCGCGTTGAAGACTACCCGGCGGGGCGTGTGAAGATCGACGGCACTGCCGATAACACGTTTGCAGGTTCGATCATTCTCGAGAACGATCGCAGGCTGGAACTCGACAAACAATCCGGCGTGGCCGTGCCTGGCGCGTTGTTCATCGGCACCAATTGCCAGGTGAACCTCAAGCGTCCGCACCAAATTGCTGATGCGAGCAAGGTCGCGATTGCCGCAGGTGGGCGGCTCTTGCTCGAAGGCCATACTGAAAACATTGGGAGCTTGTGCCTGACGAATTACGCGGGTGACACGTTGTCTGCACTGGTCAGCACGGACGGTTCGACACTGTCGGTGAGGGAGGGTGTCACGGCGGAAAACGCTTCGCCGAGCGTGACACCATTCGTCGGCGGGAAGCTCGGCTTGGCAGCGGGCAGCCACGTCATTCACACGGTTGGCAGCGCGACACACGCACTGAATATCCAGTCCCTCGTTAGCGGTGACGGAGGGATTACGAAGACTGGCGGTGCGGGACTCATTCTTGGCGGCAACAACAGCTTTGCAGGCGACGCCGTCATTCAAGAAGACCGAGTGGATGTGAACCACGCCAATGCCCTGGGTGCTCCAAGCGGCGC
>DATHKK010000465.1:0-2251 GCA_035489355.1 Candidatus Limnocylindria bacterium | reverse complement strand
GTTCACCACGTTCGGCAAATCAAACAGCTCGAAGAAGCGATACACCGCGTCGCCTTCGGCGAAATCGTTGAAGCTCGCACTTCGCACTTCGCACTTCGTACTTCGAAATTTCGTCGCCACCCATTCCATCTCGGGCCGATATGTCGCGGCTTCGTCCGAAACAACGATCTGAACCCGCGGCGTATTTCCGAAAATGCTCTCAAACCCGCGCAACATTCCGTCGCGGCCTCCGATGATCTCACCGCCGCCGTTAGCAGCTGCCGCATAAGTCTCATTCAACCACGCCGTCAGCCCGATGCCGCCGGGCACACTGTCGAGTTCGGTGATCGAGAAACCATTTTCGGTGAGCAACAGGTCGGGACGAATCACGCGGGGCACTTCACTCTTGAAAGCGGGCGAACGTTGCAGCGCAATCAAATCGGCAGGCTTGCCTTGATCGAACAATTCCGCAACCCACGGTGGCTGTTTCCCATCCACGCTCTGGCGATAGAGCAAATTCACCGAGCGATAAAACTGGAGCGAGACGCGCCCGAGCCAATTCAATTGCTCGACGAGCTCCGGGCTGAGTGGAAACGGGTCCGGCGAGATGCGCCACGTTTGCCCCGCGAACAAACCCGCGCGCGGCATGGCGTCGCGAATGAACTGGGCGCGTTGAGCCTCCGTTGCGTTCGCCGGTGAATCAGCCTCTTTCAGAATCACGGCCCGATGGTAATGCACTTCCCGCGTTCGGCAATGGGATCGCATGGACAAGATGGCGCTCGGGTGCCGCTCGTCCATTTGCGTTTCGTGATGAAACGAAAAACGAATTGGTTTTCCCCAGCGCTCCGCGTAGTTTCCTCACACGACTGTGACGAAAACTTTCTCTGAACTCGATTTTCCAGGCCGGCTCATCGCGGTGGAAGGCCTGGACGGTTCCGGCAAATCCACGCAAATCCATCTGCTCCAGAAATGGCTCGAAGTGCAGGGGCTGAAAGTTTTCTTCAGCGAATGGAATTCATCCGAACTTGTGAAGTCCGCCACGAGCAAAGGCAAGAACCGGCAACTGCTCACGCCCACGACCTTCAGTTTGATTCACGCCACGGATTTCGCGGACCGCTACGAACGGCAACTCATGCCGTTGTTGCGCGCGGGCTACATCGTGTTGTGCGACCGCTACATTTTCACCGCTTACGTTCGCGACACGGTGCGCGGCTGTTCGCCGGCCTGGGTGCGGGGGCTTTACAACTTCGCCGCGCTTCCTGATCTCACGTTCTTTTTCAAAGCGGATCTCGAAGTCTCGCTCGCGCGCATTCTCGACGGCCGGCCGGAGTTGAAATACTTCGAGGCGGGAATGGATTTGCGCCTTTCGACCGATCCATACCAGAGCTTCCGCATTTTTCAGGGTCGCATGATTGAACGTTACTTGAGCATGACGAACGAGTTTCGGTTCATAACGGTGGATGCCAATCAGCCGATCGAAGTGCAGCAATCCTTCGTGCGCGAGACGGTCGCGTCGCGGCTGGATCTCGGGGCCTTCACTCGCAGCAAGGTTCGCGCATCATGAGTGCGGCACGCGTGAAGAAGAATGTCTCGCGGCAGAATATCATTCCGCTGCCGCCCCGTACCAAGCGATCCTTCTACGGCGACGGCATCCCCGGCGCGGATCTCGAAACGCTCGCCGGCAAACTGATCGTGATCGAGGGCGCAGACGGCTCAGGCCGCTCGACGCAGATTAATCAGCTCGTCGAGTGGCTGGAAGGATGTGGCCACGCCACGATCCAAGTTGGCCTCAAGCGTTCCACGTTGGTGAGCGAGGAATTGGAACGCGCGCAGACCGGCAACACTTTGAGCCGCACGACCCTGAGTTTATTTTACGCTACCGACTTCGCGGATCAGTTGGAGAACGTCATTCTTCCGTCGCTCCGTGCCGGCATGATGGTTCTGGCCGATCGCTACATTTACACGCTCATGGCACGCGACCTCGTGCGGGGCATGGATGAAAAGTGGCTGAAGAATCTCTACGGCGTGGCGCTCGTGCCTGACGCGGTTTTTTATCTGAACGTGTCGCCCGAAGAACTGGTGCAACGCACCTTTAGAAAACAGCGCACGCTCGACTACTGGGAAAGCGGCATGGACGTGGGATTGTCGCGCGACATGTTCGACTCTTTCCTGAAATACCAGACGCTGGTGGAAGATCAGTTCAAACACCTGCAATCGATCTACGGTTTCACGATCATCGATGGGCATCGCTCGGCGGACGCGATCTTTGGAG
>DATHKK010000464.1:0-3909 GCA_035489355.1 Candidatus Limnocylindria bacterium | reverse complement strand
GGGCTTCATTACGGGCACGGATATCGTGATCGATGGAGGCTGGACGACGCAGTAGTGCCGATCCCGTTGATTGCCAACGGAACGAATCAGCGTCGCAGAAACTTTGCCACCGCTTCCGTTCGCGTGCGCACCTGGAGCTTTTCGTAAATGCGACGGATGTAAGTATGCACCGTCTCGTAGCTGATGCCGAGTTTCTCGGCGATTTCCTTGTAGAGAAATCCTTGGCTCAGGCAGTCGAGCACTTCACGTTCGCGCGGCGAAAGATCTTCGGTCGATTGGGCCGACGCGGCGGATTGCTGAAACGACTGAACCACCTTGCGCGCGATGTGCGCCGTCATGGGCGAACCGCCGCGATGCACTTCGCGCAGCGATTCCAGCAACTCGGCGCTCGTCGTGCGCTTGAGCAAATACCCGGACGCGCCGGCCGCCAGCGCGTTGAAGATGTTCTCCGTATCCTCGTACACCGTGAGCATCACAACCTGGATTTGCGGCGCGACTTGCTTGAGCTTGCGCACGCACTCGACGCCGTTCATCCCCGGCAGATTGATGTCCATGAGCACGACGTTGGGCTTCTTCTCCGGCAGATCTTCGAGCGCGGCTTCCGCACTGCCGTAATTACTCACACACTCGAAGCCGTCCGCGCGGTTCAACACACGCGCGAGCGTGCTGCGCAACTGGTCTTGATCTTCAACAATGGAAACGGTGATGGGCATAATTCAGTTAACCACGCGCCGAATTGTTTCCGTCCGCGCCGTTTTGCGGCGCGAGCGGAACCGTGAAGCGCACCCGCGCGCCGCCTTCGCCGCCCGCGCCAAAATCGAAAGTGCCGCCGATGTCTTCCATTCGCTTGCGCATATTTTTCAAACCACTCCGTCGGAACGCTGCTTCAGGATCAAGTCCGGCGATGCCGCGGCCGTTGTCCTCGATTTCCAAATTGAATGAGGAAGGTTCTAGTCGCACGCGAATCCACGCGGCCTTCGCCTTGGCATGGCGGACGATATTCGTGACCGCCTCTTTCGACGCGAGGAACACATTATGCCGAACGTCGGGCGCGATCGGCAGCGCCGGCAACTGCGCCGGAATATCGAAGCGATAGCTGACGCCCGCCACCGCCAGATAGTCCTGCGCGTATTTGCAGATGTAAATCACCAGCCCTTCCAGCGTGTCGTTCTGCGGGTTGACCGTCCACACGATTTCATCGAGCGCGCGCGTCGTCTCGCGAGCAGCTTGGGAAATTTGCCGGGCGTGCGCTTCCACTTCTCGCGGCTCGTCCTTGTCCGTTTCCACCAACTCGCCGAGCAGAGCGACCTGCGTCAGGCTCGCGCCGACTTGATCGTGAATGTCCCGCGCGATACGGGCGCGTTCCTTTTCGAGCGCTTCCTGTTGTTTAAGAATCACGAGCTGCCGCCGCAATTTCTGAGTGGACACATAGCGAACAATTCCCGCCACGAGTCCGAAGAGGAAGACTGCCGCCGCGCCTAGAAACCACCATGTTTTCCAAAATGGCGTCAGCACGATCACGCCCAGCGTGCTGCCCGTCTCGTTCCACTCTTCGTCTTCGTTGCACGCCGTCACGTGAAAGGTGTAATTCCCCGGCTCCAACTTTCGATAGTGCGCGACACGCGTGTTCCGTTCCTCGGTCCAATTTTTCTGATAGCCCTCGAGCCGATAGCGGAAGCGCGCACGCTCGGGCGCGCCGAGGTTCAAGCTGGAGAACTGAATTTCAAGATGCTCCTGCCCCGGTCGCATCGTGACCGCTCTGTCGTTTGCCCCGACGCCGGGCGCGACAGGCTCGTCATCGATCAACACAGACTCAATCATAACCGGCGGCGGATTCGTGTTGGGGCTGAGCTTCTTCGGATCGACAGACACCAGACCTTTGATCGTGGGCAGCCACAGCTTGCCGTCACGCCCCCGCCATGCGCCAGGTTGCGAACCTGTCGTGCATTCAAAAGTCGGCAAGCCGTCGCCCGTCCCGTAAGCACGGCATGGAATGGATTTGATTGAACCCTCCGCGAAGTCATTCAGCGCCCGCTTGGCGACCCGCAGCACACCGGCGTTGGAACCAATCCATAAATTGCCGTCATCATCTTCGACGAGGTAGCCGAGATACTTGCTGATGAGTCCGTCCCGCGTCGTGTAGCGCGTCCAGCGTCCATCTTTGAATCGCGCCAAACCGCTGCTGAACGTGGCGACCCACAACGTTCCGTTCGTATCGACCAACAGCGACGAAATGTCATCGCTCGGCAGCCCGTCTGTTTTGCGAAAGGAAGTAAACTGCCCTTCGCGCAAACGATTCAATCCGCCGCGGCGCGTTCCGATCCAAACGTCGCCCGCGTCATCATCGGCCACTGCCGTGATCAAGTCCGACGTCAAACCTTCCTGCGTGCCAAAACGTTTCCACTCGCGCTCGTTCCACGACACCAAACCATTCAACGTTCCGAACCAAAGCGTGCCGTGCCGATCCTGGTGAATGGCTTGCACCTGGGACGTAATCAATCCGTTGCCGTTGACTGGCCGAAACTGTTCCCCTTGAGATTGAAACAGTCCGAAGCCGCGAGTACCCACCCACACCCGCCCCGCGCCGTCCACAAAAGTCGTTTTGACGTATTCACCTACATACCGCCGCAGAGTTCCGTCTTTCAAATAACCAAATCCGCTTCCGTGCGAACCAATCCACAGCCCGCCTTGCCGGTCCTCGCACACTGATTGCACGACCCAGCTTTGAACCTCTTCCACATTCTCGAAGCGCCGCCTCTTCAAACGGTTGAGCCCCCCGCCGTCCGTTCCTACCCAGAGAGTGCCTTCGCGATCCACCAACAGAGAAAGAATGGTGTTGTTCGAAAGTCCTTGATTTGTCGTCACATGCCCATCGGGACCAATTCGAAACAACCCTGCGCCCTTCGTGCCGACGAGCAGACTTCCATCGTGATCCTCGCAAGCCGCGGTCACCTCACGTTCAGACAAGAGCCACGGATACTTGATGGATTCATGTTCTACTTTGTTTGTGTCCTTCCACTTTTCAATTTGAAGATTGGCCAGCCGCCAATAGCCGGCTTTGCCAGGCACCAGCAAATCCAACAAACTTGCGGCGATGCTGTTGGTGTATGGCAGATCCGTCGAATCGTTGTCCTCCACCGGGCCGATCGCAAACTGTCCGCGCGTCGCCACCACCCAGACCGGCCCGTTGGTTTCTTTGATGATGGATTTCGGCTGGCCCGCGCCCGCGGGTAACGTGAACCGTCGAAGTTCTTTTTGGTAATGACGCCACACGTCGCCGTTCGCATTGAAAAGCCAGACTGCGCCGACATCGTCTTCGCAGGCGGCTACCAATCTCTGTTCCACGCCGCCCGAAAGTTCACCCGCTCCCGGAAAACTGATTCGCCCGTCTCTCATGATGATCGTGCCCGCGGTCTGGGTGCCGATCCAAAGATTGCGGTCACTGTCTTCGAACAAGCACATGATCGGACTGCTCTTGAGTCCGGGCGTGTTCTCTTCATCAAACACCGTGAACCGGATGCCGTCGAAGCGCACGAGGCCGTTGATCGTCCCGAGCCAGAGATAACCATCGCGAGTCTGGACCATGGAAATGATCGTGTTCTGCGGCAAGCCAT
Source organism: Candidatus Limnocylindria bacterium (assembly GCA_035489355.1). GTDB lineage: Bacteria > Verrucomicrobiota > Verrucomicrobiia > Limisphaerales > SIBH01 > JANNGC01. The sequence goes on along the minus strand of DATHKK010000464.1, from coordinate 295 downwards.
CGCCGGTATCGAAAGCGCGCACGATGTAATCCGAAGCGGTGTTGGGGATCGGGGCGGCGATAGCCGAGAACTGCACCGGGACGTGACAGAGCAACAACCACGCGATGGCGCACAGCCAGCGGAATCGCTGCGCAGTAAAATGTTGGGAGAACACGAACATGGTCGGTCGTGAGTTTTCGTGCTGACGCGCGACTTGTCACGCTTGAGTTGCCCCGAGTGCGTCCTACGGACGGCCATTCACTGGACCAGTTTGAACTTCCCGCGCCACTCCACGCGGTAGGCGCCGCAATGCGTC
>DATHKK010000463.1:0-3179 GCA_035489355.1 Candidatus Limnocylindria bacterium | reverse complement strand
TTAATGAGACACCCGGCAACGCCGCTGCACAAGCGCTGATCGCAGGCACAGTGGACGCCGCATTTTTTGTTTCCGCACCCGATGCGGAACTGGTGCAGCGGTTACTGCGCGCGCCCGGTAGCAAAGCGTGAAAGCAGTGGTCGCAACTCGCCTTCGATTTCAGGATCTTTCACCACGTCTTTCCAGATGCGATTCAGGCGGGTGCCGGATTCATTGCCGCCCAGCCAGAGCTGGTAACGGCCCGGTGCTTTGCCGACGAAGGCAATCTCCGCCATGTAGGGACGGGCGCAGCCATTCGGGCAACCCGTCGAACGAATAATGATTTCTTCGCCGCTCAAGCCGAGGTCGCCGCAGAGCTTTTCAATGCGATCGATCAGGCCGGGCAACATGCGTTCGGACTCCGCGAGCGCGAGTCCGCAAGTCGGCAGGGCCGGGCAGGCCATCGCGGCGGCGTGCAGAACGGTGGCTTGTTTCTCCGGATGCACCGCGTGCTCGATCCAGATTTCGTTGATGGCCGCTTTGTCCGCTTCCGCAATGTTCGCGACGATGACGTTTTGGTTCGCGCTGAGTCGGAACTCGACGCTCGGAAACTTGTCGGCGATGCGGCGCAGCGCGAGTTTCTTCTGGTCCTTGATGCGGCCCGTTTCGACGTAGAGCGTGAAGAACCACGAACCGTCCAGCGCCTTGTGCCAGCCGTAGAGATCGCCGGTGGTGGTGAATTTGTAGTCGCGCGCCGGTTCCAGAGTAATACCCGCGCGCTTGTTCACCTCATCGCGAATGAAGTCCACGCCGCGCTCGGCCACGACGTACTTGAGGCGCGCGTGCTTGCGATCCGTGCGATCGCCGAAGTCGCGGTGAATCGTCAGCACAGCCTTGGAAACTTCCACCACGTGTTCCCGTGAAAAATAGCCGACGACGTCCGCCAACCGCGGAAACGTTTGCTCATTGCCATGACTGCGGCCCATGCCGCCGCCGACGCACAGATTGTAACCGACCAGTTTCCCGTGCTCGACGATGGCGATGAAGCCGAGGTCGTTCGTGAAGAGATCCATGTCGTTCACGGGCGGCAGCACGAAACACGTCTTGAATTTGCGCGGTAGGTACGTCTTGCCGTAGAGCGGATCGACGAAGTCCTTGTTGTTCTGCTCTTCCAGATTCAACTGTACGCCATCGATCCAAATCGAATGATACGCCTTGGTCTTTGGCGCGAGCGCGTCCACGACGAGGTGGCAATCCTTCATCATCTCCGCGCGCGCCTCGGTCTGCGACGGAGTGCATGAGGCAGTAATGTTGCGGTTCACATCACCGCAAGCCGCGAGCGTCGAGAGCAGCGACTCGTTTATCTTCTTCACCAACGGGCCGAGGCCAGACATCACGACGCCGTGGAACTGAATGCTCTGCCGCGTCGTCACGCGCAACGTGTTGTTGCCGTAGCGCGTCGCGAGATCGTCGAAGGTGATCCACTGCGTCGGGTTCATCACGCCGCCGGGGATGCGCCCGCGGATCATCATGATGAATTTCTTCTGCGTCTTGCGCAGGTCGCGGTCGTCCTGTTGGTAGATGCCGTGGAACTTCAGGAACTGCTGATCATCGGCGGCGAACTGGTCCGTGCCCGACGACATGGTCGAAGCGATGTTGCCGGCCAGCGTCGGAATGGCGGCTTTGATCGCCTCGTTATGCGTCACTTTCGGGGCTCCGGGATTCGGGGCAGCTTCACTCATATTTAATCTCCCCGGAGCGATGTGAGAAACAGTGACCGCCTTCAGGTCAATGAATCCAGCGATCCGGGACGGGAATTGAAACACATCGCGCCGCTGGCGCAACCGGGAAATCACGTGAAACCCGTGTGTTTGAGTAGAGATTCCTGCGTTCAAGCGGACAAACGCTTCGACCATGATTAACCCCGGTGCTCGACTCGCGAACGAGTTCCAGCTAACGTCCGCTTTCATGAAACGCCTCCTTTCGTTCCTCGTCGTTGCCTTTTGTTTTTCAATTGCCGCTCACGCTGAGTTTTTGTGGGCAGGTGTGTGGTATCACACCAAATCTCCGGTTCCTTCAGATCGGTTGCAGGGCCTGCTGGAAGTGAGGCTGGCCACTAACGGCACGGTTCAGGCGAACTTTATCCGCAAGCTTGGCCTTGGTTTCCACAGCACTCCAAGCGAGAGCGGCACATGGACGCTCAAGAAACCAGGCGTCTATCACATAACTTTCGTCATTGGCGCCCCCGTTTCTGGCTACAGATTTACCGGAACAATCAGGAAGAACCTCATGACGGGCAAATTTGAAACGACCGGGCGACGGAGGGACGAGTCAGGTTCCCATTATTACGCCGGAAAATTTCAATGCACGTTGTATGATGACGAGGATGACGAAGACTGAGCGTACGCCGAACTAACCGTGATTGACGGGCGATCCAGCGTGCGGCAACTGCGTCCTTGCGCCGCCCCACACGTCCCCTAAAGTTACGCCGACGAATTTATGAGTCAGCAACCCAAAGTTTTTTACTTCGACAACAACGCCACGACTCGCGTCGCCCCTGAGGTGACGGAAGTGATGATTCCGATGCTCAGCGAATTCTGGGGCAACCCCTCCAGCGCCTACGCGTTCGGCTCGCAGGTCCACGGCCACGTCGAGAAGGCGCGCGAAAAAGTCGCTGCGCTTATCAATGCTGACCCGAAGGAAATCGTGTTCACCTCGTGCGGCACTGAGAGCAACAACTCCGCGATTCATTCCGCGCTCGTCACGAATCCCACGAAGAAGCACGTCATCACGACGGCGGTTGAGCATTCCGCGAACATCAATTTCGGCGAATACCTCCGCAAGCAGGGCTACGAAGTCACGTTCCTCCCCGTGGAAAGCGATGGCTCGCTCGACGTGCATCTGCTGGAGAAATCCATTCGCCCCGACACCGCCATCGTTTCCATCATGTGGGCGAACAACGAGACCGGCGTCCTTTTCCCCATCGAGGAAATCGCCGCCATCTGCCGCAGCAAGGGCGTGCTCTGCCACACCGACGCCGTGCAGGTGCCCGGCAAATTGAAAATCGACGTCAAGGCGCTCGGCGTGGATTTCCTTTCGCTCAGCGCGCACAAGCTCCACGCGCCCAAGGGCATCGGCCTGCTCTACGTGAAGCGCCGCACCAAGTATCAGCCCTACGTTATTGGCGGGCACCAGGAGCG
>DATHKK010000462.1:0-2165 GCA_035489355.1 Candidatus Limnocylindria bacterium | reverse complement strand
CGTGCTCGCACCACATGGATACACTCCAGACGTTTATTTCCATCTTGCGTCCTGGGCGCTCTCACTGCGTTGAGCCTTTGCTCCAGCCTGTTCGCGGCGACCAATTCGCTCACGCCAACCAACGATCCGTTTTGCACCGTGCCGCTCGGTGGCAATGGCAAACAAGGGCCGGGCACGCTGCGCATGGTGGCACGGTTGCAGGAGCTGTTGCGCAAGGCCGACCCGAACGCCAGTCCCTACTTGAACGGGGACCTGGTCGTGCAACTGCGGGAGGCGAAAAAGGCGACGACCAATTTGCAGGCGCAATTTCCGGTGCGCGTGCAACTCGCCATTCAACTGATGCGCGCCGGTCACAGTCTTGAGGCGCTGCAAGAGTTCGATGAGTTGCCGGCATTTCAGCGCGAGAGCCGCGTGCGCCTTTCGCCCGGCGATCAGTTGTTTCTGCAACTCCAGCGCGGCATTGCGAGCTTGCGCCTCGGCGAACAGGAGAACTGCCTTTTGAATCACTCGGCGGACTCGTGTCTGGCTCCCATCGCTGGCAATGGCTTCCACCAAATCGAACGCGGTTCGCGCGGAGCCATTTCCATGTTCAACCAGATTCTGCGCGCGAAAACCAACGACCTCGCCGCGCGCTGGTTGTTGAACATCGCGCACATGACGCTCGGCGAATATCCAGACAAGGTGCCGCCCCCTTTTTTGATTCCGCCCAGCGCGTTCGCCTCGGATTACAATCTCCCGCGCTTTCCCGAAGCCGCGGGTGCCGCGGGTCTCGACGTGGATGATCTCGCGGGCGGCTGCATCGCGGAAGATTTCGACGGCGATGGTTTGCTCGACGTAATGGCGTCGTGCTGGAGCCTGCGCGGGCAGCTCCGCTTCTTTCACAACAACGGCGATGGAACTTTCGCTGAGCGAACCCGCGAGGCAGGTCTGCTCGGCCTGACCGGCAGCCTCAACATCATGCAGACGGATTTCAACAACGACGGCCATGTTGATGTTTTCATGTTGCGCGGCGCATGGCTGGGCAAGGCGGGACATCATCCCAATTCGCTCCTGCGCAACAACGGCGATGGCACTTTCGAGGATGTCACTGAAGCCGCCGGCCTGCTGAGTTTTCATCCAACTCAGACCGCAACTTGGCTCGATTTCGACAGTGATGGCTGGCTCGATTTGTTCATTGGCAATGAGTCCACGCCGCCCGAGGAGATTCACCCTTGCGAGTTGTATCGCAACAATGGCAACGGAACCTTCACTGAATGCGCGGCAGTCTCTCGCATTTCTGTCGTGGGTTTCGTGAAGGGAGTGAACAGCGGCGACTACGACAACGACGGGCGTCCTGATTTGTATATCTCGTGCCGCGGCCAGTACAACGTACTTCTGCACAACGATGGGCCAGCGGAAGGCCATTCACGCGAACATCCGGTTTGGAAATTCACGGACACAACCACGAAGGCAGGCGTCCGCGAGCCAATCAGCAGTTTCCCGACCTGGTTCTTCGATTACGACAACGACGGGAGACTCGATCTTTTTGTCTCGGGATACTCCGCGTCGATCCAGGAGATCGCGGCGGACAATCTCGGCTTGCCTCATCAAGCGGAACGCGCGCGGCTCTACCACAACAATGGGGATGGAACGTTCGGCGATGTCACGAAATCTGCCGGCCTCTACAAAGTTCTGCACACGATGGGCTGCAACTTCGGGGATTTCGACAACGATGGCTGGCTGGATTTCTATCTCGGAACGGGCGATCCGGATTTCGCGACGCTGATTCCCAACCGCGCGTTCCGAAACAACGGTGGTATCAACTTTCAGGACGTGACGACCGCCGGCGGTTTCGGCCACTTGCAGAAGGGCCACGGCATCGCGTTCGCCGATCTGGACAACGATGGCAACCAGGACATCTACGCCGTGATGGGCGGCGCTTACACCGGCGACAATTATCGCAATGCGCTCTTCGTCAATCCGGGCAGCAGCAATCATTGGGTGACGTTGAAGCTGGAAGGAGTTCGCTCCAATCGTGCCGCTATCGGCGCGCGCATTCGCGTCATCGTCCAAACGGCCCATGGACTTCGCTCCATCTACAAAACCGTGTGCAGCGGCGGCAGCTTTGGTGCGTCGCCGCTTCGCCAGGAAATTGGTCTGGGCCAGGCGCAAGCCATTCAATCCGT
>DATHKK010000461.1:0-4441 GCA_035489355.1 Candidatus Limnocylindria bacterium | reverse complement strand
CATCGCTCGCCGCGTTGTGCCTTGCAAAAGTGGGTCGCTGCTCCAACATCCGGCGCATTTCCAAAATCACGTGGACATGCAACGCCAACTCACCCGGACAATTTACGGCTTCTTTTGTCTCACGGCCGCAACCGCCCTCGGCCTGGACGACTTCAACGTGCAGATGAGCAAGGCAGCGCACGAGGAAACTTCGTGGAGGCACGACATCTACTCTACGGCGGATTCCGCTGCCCTTTGGAAATCCGAATCGGCGTGGTTTCAAAAGCCCGCCCTCGCGCTCCGTTTGAATGTCACGCATGAGGAGCGGTTGTTCCGCCAGTTCACACCGTCGGGTGCAGGACTCGAAACCAGCGACTCTGATTTATGGTCGCCGATGTTCAGCGCGGGTTTTCAAACCTGGGGCGGGATGGATGTCGGTGTCGCGTATGCGCATACCATTCACACACTGAAGTTGCGCCTGCCAACTCCCTCCGGCCTCACGACCAGTATCGAAGAGGACAACGAACTGGACAGCATCGGCGGATATGTGGCGAAGCAATGGGATTGTGGATTCAAGGCCGCCGCTACGTGGTCCTATACTTGGATGGACGGTGAAACATTTCTCTTTCAAGAGTTTGATACCGTCGGCGCGTCGGGCGCCCTGGGATTTGCGCGGAGTTTCGGAGAGAAAAAGTTTGGGCGGAACACCTTCGTGGATACGTCGGCGAATTTTCTTTTTCAATCGGAAGAAGAGACGTGGCATTTCCTGTGGCTGGCGAAAGCGGGCCATAACATCTGTCCACGTGTTTCCGTTTACGGGATCTTCAATCTGTTTCATCGATTGGAAGACCCGGCCAGTTTTTCAGTGCCGCTTGGCCCGGGCGGTTATCAATCCGATTGGTGACGAGACTTGGGGCGAAACGGGCGGCGGCTTGCAAGCGCAGTTTGGGCGCGGCGTGATGCTCAGCGCCGAAGCGACCGTGCCCGTTCTCGACGAAGGCATACCCGCGGATAATGTCTTCCAGGTCCGCGCCGCTTTGTTTTGGAAGTTTTGAAAGATGTGCTCGCCCGGTTTTACGGGCGATGGCAGCGCTGCCATCACGTTCCAGTAACTACTTTCACCCGCCTTGCGTCCTACTCGGGACAGCTCCCCGGTTCCTGCGGCCAAGCCAAATGAACTCGTGACAGGGAGCGTGCGTTCGTTTGAAATCTCAAGATCCAACATGAACCAACGCCAAAGGACCATTGTGAGGTATTCAGCCGCTCTTCTCTTCTTTCTGCTCGCGCCGGTCGCGCTCGTTTCAGCGGAACTTCCCGCGGAGATTCCGCTCTGGCCGAATGGCGCGCCGGGTTCCGAGGGAAAGACGAAGCCTGAGGTTGTCGTGAAGTCGGTCAGTGGTGAGATTTCCGTTTGGAGCATTCACCGTCCTTCGCTCACGCCTTATCTGCCGCCAAAAGAAAAAGCGAATGGCACTGCGATGCTCGTCATCCCTGGTGGCGGACATCGTGTGCTCGCGATCACGCATGAAGGTTACAACGTTGCGCAATGGCTCAGCGAGCGAGGCATCGCGGCGTTCGTGCTTAAGCACCGGCTCGCCCGCGAAACCAACTCGACCTATAAGATCGAAGTCGAAGCCCTCGCGGACACTCAGCGAGCCATGCGGCTCATCCGCAGTCGCGCGCAGGAATGGAACATTGATCCCGCGCGCATCGGGGCAATTGGTTTTTCGGCGGGCGGTGAATTGGTGAATCTGGTTTCCGCGCGTTATGACGCGGGCAAGCCGGATGCGAGTGATCCAATTGAACGTCAAAATTGCCGGCCGAATTTCCAGGCGCTGATTTATCCCGGGCGCTCGGGCGACATTCAACCCACGAATGGTTTTCCGCCGGTCTTCCTCGCGTGCTCGTACACAGATCGCAAAGACATCTCAGAAGGACTGGCGGAAGTTTATTTGCGTTACAAGCGCGCCGGCGTCCCGGCGGAGCTGCACATTTATTCCACGGGCGGCCACGGCTTCGGTCTGCGTGCAACAAACAAGAGGCCGGTCGGCGCCTGGAGCGTGCGTTTCGAAGAGTGGATGGTGGACAGCGGATTTCTCAAAACACGTGAATGACAAGGTGCAAATACGCGCTCACGTTGAAGACGCAGTGATGCTCTCGTATTTCAAAAACTATTTTTGGAGAACGCTTCCGGCGTTCATGCTCTCGCTGGCGGGCGTGGGGATGTGTTTGCCCGCGATCGGTGCGGACCAAACCGGGGCGCAATTTCGCAAAGAGGTTCAGCCGATTCTCAAAGAGTATTGCTACGACTGTCACGGCGATGGTGCGAACAAAGGCCAGGTGGCGTTCGATGAATTCAAGTCGGACGAAGCCCTGCTCGCCGACAACGATCTATGGCTGAAGGCGCTAAAGAATGTGCGCGCGGGCATCATGCCGCCGCCGAAGAAGAGCCAGCCGAGCGCCGAGCAGAGGCGGCAGTTGGAGCAGTGGATCAAGACGGCGGTGTTCAAGGCGGACCCGCAGAATCCTGACCCCGGGCGAGTCACGGTGCGCCGGCTGAACCGAGTCGAGTATCGCAACACCATTCGCGATTTGCTCGGCGTGGACTTTGACACGGACAAGGAGTTCCCGCCGGACGATTCCGGTCACGGTTTCGACAATATCGGCGACGTGCTCACGCTGCCGCCGATGTTGCTGGAGAAATATCTGGCCGCAGCGAAGATGGTCGTCACTAGGGCGGTGCCGTCGGTACCGGGAGTGCCGGCGGAGAACGTCATTGCAGGCCGAAGCTTCAGCGGAGAAATCGGCACAGCCAGCCGGACCAATCGGAATCCAATGGCCACCAATGCGCTTGTGTTGTCCTACTACGAACGGGCTTCGGTAACGAACGGATTGAAGATTGAACACGCTGGTCGCTACCAATTGCTCCTCGATCTCACGGCCAACGAGCGGTTTGTGGACAATCAATTCGACTACAACAAGTGCCGCCTCGTTTTCAAAGCCGATGGCAAGGAGTTGCACAGCAAGGAATACACGCGGGAAGGGAGTAAGGCGTTCCATTACGAGTTCGATCAAGAGTGGAAAGCGGGAGAACACAACCTGGAGATTGAGGTGCATCCGCTTACGCCCGAACAGAAACAAGTGCGTTCACTCACGATGCGACTCGATTCGGTGACGGTACGCGGGCCGATGGAGCAGAAGTATTGGGTCCGGCCGAAGAGTTACGAAAAATTCTTTCCGAAAGACACTCCACGGAGCGCAGCGGCTCGGCGCAATTATGCGCGTGAAATTCTGAGCTCGTTCGTCGAGAAAGCTTACCGCCGCCCGGTCGATGCGCAGACGGTGGATCGCCTCGTGGCTCTGGCAGAAAGCAATTACTCGCCGGACCGCAAAACTTTCGAGTCCGGCATCAGCCAGGCGATGATTGCGGTGCTGGCGTCGCCACGATTTCTCTTCCGAGAAGAAAGCGCGGAACAAGACAATGGGAGCACGCATCCATTAGTCGATGAACACGCGCTGGCCTCGCGGCTCTCCTACTTCCTCTGGTCGTCGATGCCTGACGAAGAGTTGTTCCGACTCGCCAGCGAGAAGAAGCTGCGTGCGAATCTCGACGCGCAGAAGAAGCGAATGCTCGCCGATGCCAGGTCCGCTGCGTTCGTGCGCAACTTCGTCGGGCAATGGCTCCAGACCCGTGACATCGAGACCGTGATGATCGACGCGCGTCAGGTTTTGAACCGCGAGGTCGCGGAGGCGCCGACCGTGACAACGACGCCCGCAGTCGATCCTGACCGCGAAAAACGAATGGCGCGTTTCCGGGAGTTGCGCGCCAAGGAAGAGACAAATGACCTGGCCATGACGGCTGCGGAAAAGAAGGAGTTGCAGGAAGTGCATGACGGCCTCTTTGGTCCCGGGACGCCGCGCGTTCAGGCTGCTCCAACCAATCAACTCGCCCAAGCCGGTCGCACCAACCGCTTCGGCCGCGGCTTTCGGGGTCAATTTCGCGGGCCGCGCACGGAACTGACCGGCGACTTGCGCCGCGCGATGCGGCAAGAGACAGAGAAGACTTTCGAATACATCATTCGCGAAGACCGCAGCCTGCTCGAATTGCTCGACAGCGATTACACTTTTCTCAATGAACGTCTCGCCCGGCACTACGGCCTGACCAATCTCAGCGTGACGGGCGACGAGATGGTTCTGGTGAAGTTGCCCGCTGAAAGCCCACGCGGCGGCGTTATCACGCACGGGTCGGTGCTGGCCGTCACTTCAAACCCGACCCGCACCTCGCCGGTGAAACGCGGGCTGTTCGTCCTCGACAATCTTTTGGGCACGCCGCCACCACCGCCGCCGCCGGACATTCCGCCGCTGGAGGATGCGGTGAAGGCGATGAAGGACAAGAAGCTCACGTTGCGCGAAACGCTTGCATTGCATCGCGAAGCGCCGTTGTGCAGTTCGTGCCATAACC
>DATHKK010000460.1:0-4323 GCA_035489355.1 Candidatus Limnocylindria bacterium | reverse complement strand
TCAGTGAATATTCCTGGCTCGGTCTATCGCAAACGAGTGAACGAGATCTGGGATTCCGTCGTGGCCGAGTCCGCGCGCTGGGGTGACGCGGCGACCGCCAACGCGAACAATCCTTACACCCGTGAATTGCATTACACTCGTGAACTCAACGCGCTTTTCACGATTACGAACATCGCCGGCCAGACGCCCAACTACTTTCCGCTCCGCGGCTCCAATGTGTTGGCCATATTTATTGCATCAAATCTTTATCCGAATGTTCCCGCGCCGGCGTTCAGTCAGCACGGCGGACGGGTGGCTTCGGGCTACAATCTGGTCATCACGAATCTCGCGGCAGGCGGTACGGTGTACTTCACGACCAACGGACTGGACCCGCGCGTCTATGGCTCGGCTGCGATTTCGCCGCAGGCCATTCCTTACACCGTGCCGATTGCGTTGGGCCAGACGATGACCGTCAAGGCGCGCACACTTTCCAACACGACCTGGAGCGCGCTGAACGAAGCGACTTTCACCGTGGGATCGCTGAGCCTGCCGCTGCGGATCACGGAGATTATGTACAATGCGGGCAATGATGCGTACGAGTTCATCGAGTTGCAGAACATTGGCGTCACCGCGCTGGATCTCAGCAGCTACGCCTTCACTGGGATCAACTCGCGTTCCCGCTGACCTTCACGCTCCCGGCGGGCCAGCGCATCGTGCTGGGCAACAACGCGAACACGAATGCCTTTCAAGTGCGGTATCCCGGCGTATCGGTTGCAGGCTGGTTTGGCGGCGCGCTCGCGAACGGTGGCGAGACGATCACGCTGCTGGACACTTCGAATCGTGTCGTGCTCTCCGTGACCTACGACGACGAAGCAGGCTGGCCCACAGCTCCCGATGGCGGTGGCTACTCGCTCGAACTCATCAGGCCTAACGGCGATTCTGACGCTCCCGCCAACTGGCGGGCGAGCAGCGGTCTGAACGGCACACCCGGCCAGCCCAACAGCCCGCCGTCTGCCGCGGGCATCGTGCTCAACGAAGTCATGGCTGAAAACCTCACGGCGGTAAACGTCGGCGGTAGCTATCCGGATTGGGTGGAACTCTTCAATACCACTGCCAGTGCGGTGGACCTTGGTGGTTGGAGCCTTACCGATGACGGCAACGCGCGGAAATTTGTTTTCACGAACGGCACGATCGTTCAGCCGGGCGGCTACTTCGTTGTTTGGTGCGACTCGATTACCAACGCTCCGTTCCCCGCGCCCGGGATTTTCACGGGCTTTGCGCTGGGCCGCAACGGCGACAATGTTTTCCTTTACGATCCGAACACAAACCGCGTGGACGCCATTTCCTTCGGCCCCCAAGTGCCGGATCTGTCCATCGGCCGCATCAATGGCGCGTGGATTTTGACCCGGCCCACCACGAACAGTGTGAACGTGGCCGCGACGCTCGGCTCGGCAACCAATCTTGTCATCAACGAATGGCTCGCGAACAGCGTGCCGGGGGGAGATGACTGGGTGGAGTTATTTAACGCTTCCACGAACGCGGTCGCGCTGCGCGATACTTATTTCGGCACGAGCAACGCGCTGTTCCAGATACATTCACTCTCGTTCGTGGCGCCGCGTGGTTACATGCAATTGATCGCCGATGAAAACGCGGGGCCGGATCACCTCGGCTTCAAACTTTCGGCCGCCGCAGGCACGATTATTTTCTACGACAATACGGGCACGGAAATGCAGCGCGTTACTTACGGTTCGCAAGCGCAAGGCGCTTCCAGCGGGCGGCTGCCCGACGGGAATTCCTCCATCGTGGTGTTCACGAATAGCGCCAGTCCCGCCGCCAGCAATTACCTCGCGAACTACACCGGGCCGGTGTTGAACGAATTGCTGGCACGCAACTCGACCGCGGTGGTCAGTCCGTGGGGAAATTATTCGGACTACGTGGAAATCTACAATCCGAGCACGAATGTCGCGAACCTCGCCGGCCTGGGTCTTAGCGATGATCCCGGCCAGGTGAAATTCACCTTTCCCACCACGTTCCCGCCCGTGACGATTCCGCCCAAGGGCCACCTCGTGGTGTGGTGCGACGGCGATCGGGCGGCGAGCGTCAGCAGTAATTTGAATTCCGGCTTCTCGCTTTCGGGCAGCAGCGGCGGCGTTCATCTGTTCAACTTCTTCGGGCAACTCATGAACTCCGTCGAATACGGATTTCAAGCGACGGACCTGCCGATCGGTTTGAGCGGTGGCCAGTGGCACTTGCTCTCAGCAGCGACGCCCGGCGCGACGAACGCCGCGCCCACCGCACTCGGTTCCGTCTCGAACCTGCGCATCAATGAATGGATGGCGGACCAGGGAAATGGCGCGGACGATTGGTTTGAACTCTACAATCTCGATCTGTTGCCGGTGAACATGACGGGTCTTTTTCTCACGGACGACCCGTCGCTGGCCGGGCAGAGCAATACGCCCATCGCTGCGCTGAGTTTCATTGGCGCGAAAAGCTGGGTGAAATGGATTGCGGACCAGACTCCAAGCCAGGGCGGTGATCACGCACGGTTCGATCTGGATAAGGACGCGGACAACATCCGGCTCTACGCCACGAATTTTTCCGTAATCGACAGCATCAGCTTTGGTGCGCAAGTCGAAGGCGTGTCGCAGGGACGTCTGCCCGACGGCGGCACAAACCTCGTAAGTTTCCCTGGCACAGTGACCCCGGATGCGAGCAATTACCTTCCGCTGTCGGATGTATTCATCAACGAAGTGCTCACACACACGGACCCGCCGCTCGAAGACGCGATTGAAATCCAGAACACGGGCACGAACAACGTGGCGATCGGTGACTGGTGGATCAGCAATTCCCAGCGCGACCTGAAAAAATTCCGCGTGGCGGCTGGCACGGTGCTCGACCCGGGCGAGTTCAAAGTGTTTTACGAGAATCAGTTTAATGCAGATGGCTTGGGCACCGGGACCAACTTCACGTTGAACTCCGCGCGAGGTGATGCGGTGTATCTCTCGCAAGCCGATGGGGCCGGAAATCTCACTGGCTATCGCGCGGGCGTGGAATTTGGCGGCGCGGCCAATGAAGTTTCCTTCGGGCGTTTTCTCACAAGCGCCGGCGCAGACTTCACGGCCATGGCGCAGCGCACTTTCGGGATGGACAATCCGACCACGGTGGCGCAATTCCGCACCGGCCAGGGCGCGCTCAACAGTTATCCGCTGGTCGGTCCCGTCATCATCAACGAGATCATGTATCATCCCGTCAGCGGCACGAACCTGACGGAAATTGCCAACGAAGAATACGTGGAGCTATACAACGCCACGACGAATCCAGTGCCGATGTTCGACACGAACAATCCCGCGAATGGATGGAAGCTGGAGGGCGGCGTCACATTCGGCTTCTCGAACATCACCATGGCTCCGCATGGTTATTTGATTCTGGTGTCGTTTGATCCGGCGACCAATGCGCTGACTCTGTTCAACTTTCGTTACAAGTACGGCAGTAACGGCACGGTGGTCGGGCCGTTCCTCGGCCAGCTCAATAATGCAGGCGAAGCGCTGGAACTCCACAGGCCCGACGCGCCGCAGCAAGCGCCCCATCCCGATGTTGGATACATTCCGAAAATTCTAGTGGACCGTGTTGCTTACGACGAACTGGCGCCTTGGCCGACAGCGGCGGACGGCGGTGGAGCATCGTTACAACGACTCAATCCCGGGCTTTATGGCAACGACCCGGTGAACTGGAAAGCGGAGCCGGCGACTGCCGGCGCGATCAACTCGCAGAGCGGACTTATTCCGCCGATCATCACAGGCCAGCCAGCGAATCGAACGGTGCCACTGAACGGTGGCGCAAGTTTCACCGTCATCGCCGAGGGCACGTCTCCGCTCAGTTATCAATGGCAGCACGCGGGCACGAACCTCCCGGGCGCGATCGACGCGACGTTCACAGTGGCAAATGCGCAACTCTCCGACGCCGGGTTGTATCGCTGCATCGTCACGAACGTGGCCGGGCGCATCACGAGTCACGATGCGGTGTTCGTTGTGCTCGCGGCGCCGGCCATCAATGGGCATCCGCAAAGCCAGGCCGTCGTCGCGGGCAACGCTGTTCAGTTTTCCGTCAGCGCGGTGGGAACTGCGCCGCTGCGTTATCAGTGGCGGCGTGACGGCGGCGATCTGCCTGGACAGACTGGCGCCCAGTTGACTCTCAATAACGCGCAGCCTGTGAATGCCGGGAATTACTCGGTCGTGATCACGAATGGCGTCGGCTCCATCACGAGCTTCGTCGCTGTGCTCGTGGTCAACGTGCCGCCCACTATCACGAGCGACCCGACGAACGTGACTGTGATGCTGAATGCCT
>DATHKK010000459.1:0-3850 GCA_035489355.1 Candidatus Limnocylindria bacterium | reverse complement strand
CTCCGAATCTGCCAGCGCTCTCAAGGAACGCACGCGCGCGTGCGTTTTCTATCGCAGTCCGTTCTTCGGAAAGCCATTCGTCACCAAAGTCATTTGGACCCAGGACATGTAACGTGACGCCACCAGGAACTTCGCGGCACGAACATGAGTCGATTCAAATCCCCGCAGTTGGCGCAGGAAGGCCGACCGTCTCCGGCGTGAACACCGCAAAGAGACAAGGTTTCTGGTTATCGTCCTCGTGTTGATGGTCGTAGTGGCGACGGCCTATGCCGTGTGGGCGGTGAAAAATATAAAAACTCGCACCAAGCACTCACATCAGCACCGGGAAGAAAAAAGCGACTGCCAAGGCGACGATTCCCACGTGCCGTTGCTTAAACGGTATCCACTCGAAGTAGCAGCGTCGCCACTGCGACTCGCCCTACAGCTTGGCAGATTGGCGTTCCGGGCCTTCTTTGATGGACAGGGCTCGTTGTGCCGGCGTCGCAGGCGCGGGCAGCGGAACGAACAGGACCTGCCCAACGCGTACGAGGCCCGAGACAATCCCGGGATTGGCCGCAATCAGGCTGCCGGGAGAAACCTTGTACATCCGCGCGATGGAAATGACCGACTCGCCGACTTGCACGGTGTGATGCGTCGGGCGTTTAAGTTCGATTCGAGGGTGTTGGATGGTCTTGGCGGCCAGGATCAGCAATTGCCGGTATTCCGCATTGGTGACAGATCGTGCGACCTCCGAAGGCATGGCCACGGTGTGCTTATGTTTTGCGAAAAGTGTTTCCAGGGTTTGGGCGGAATATTCTTCGACGGCGTCCCGAAGACACGTCTCCAATGCGCCGCGGTCCGGCGCCGGCAGACCTTCAAAACGCGCGCTGGACAGAAATTCGGCCGTGTTTTGCTGAAGACATCTTGTTATCGCGAACAGGAATGCGACGGACCTCTCCAGATCGGCGGCCGTGTTTTTGACCTGCACGTCGATGGTTTCCTGGGAAACGCGCGCGACCTCGCATGGGGTCTGAGTATCCAAAGATGGGACGACAACTATTCCTTTCTTCAACACTTCCTTATCCGGCTTGGAATAAGGCGACGCGTCGATGAGTTGCAAGATCCTCCTGGAGCCAGTGCTTTCAATCACCGCGGAGGCAGGCTCGGCGGCGCTCAGCCGTTCGATCCCAACCGCTGTGAAAAGAAATAGCGCCGTGGTGTAGTGAGTGATTCTTACCGCAAAAAAGCTCCGCAGGTTCATGCCGTTGACATCGGCAGGCCCCACCAAGTGCTTGAATCGGGCCGGTCGGCGTTTGAATCAAATGTTTCCTCACTGAAAGGACGGAGAGACAACGGAGCGCGCTTCCACTCGCGAATACGGCGAGATACAATTCGGCGTGAAGCGTCGACTAAAATGTCTCGGCTTATGGTTGGCGAGCTTGCTCATGCTGCTCGTGGCGTTCTTGGCGGTTGAACACGTTCGGCGAAAGCTGGCGCTAGATCGTCACCTCAAAGAATTATCCACGAAGGGCGAGCGAGTGTCTCTCGCGGATCTAAAACCGAAGCGGGCTGCCGCAGGTCAAAATGGAGCGATCGAGTTTCAACGACTCACGAACCTGTTAAGTGGGAAATTCACAAATCTCGACAATGCGCCGCCGTCGTTACGCTTCGTTAAGCCTGGGAAGGCAGTCGTAACGTGGCGGCTGAGAGCATGGAGCGGCGATGGCAAGGAGACAAATGATTGGATTAAGATCGGCGCTGAACTCAAGGAAGCTGACCCGTCGCTGCGCTTGCTTCATTCTGCTTCGCGAAAACCGGTGTTCTACTCTGACTTCGATTACGAGAAAAGCTTCGTCGATTTCAAAATTGGGTCTCTTGCTACCATCAAACGCGCCGCTCAAATTCTGAATGTGGCCACTGACTACGAGTTGAGTCAGGGACGGTTGGACGCCGCCTACGAACATCTCCTGGGTCTCGTGAATCTTGTATCGCAGAAGACAGAGCCGATGGTGATCTTCCAACTCGTGCGGCAAGCCTGCGCTTCTCTCGCCTTCAATGCGACGTGGGAAGTTCTTCAAGCTGAAGATTGGAGCGACGAACAACTCGAGGAATTGCAGAAAGCTTGGGAACGGGCCGATTTTTCCTCTGATATGGCCGCTTCCTTTGAAATGGAGCGCGCCATGACATTGGATTTCTTCCGGCAAATCAAAAGTTCAAAACCTACGCTGGATTTCGTTGTGGAGCAGCGCGCCAGGTGGGGTTCTCTCAATTCGTTCGTCACTGATGGCTTCATTTTGAAGTCCGTTAACGTTCCGCTATGGCGCATGGCGTGGGCAGACCGGGACACTTTTCAAGCGTTGCGGCGTTGGCAGGTAATTATTGAGCGTGGGCGTTATGCGCGCACAAATTCTTGGAGTGCCCTTCGTTCAGCAAATAGCGGAAATCGGCATTCGGCCATTTCACCTTTGGTTCCTGAATCCTACGATTCTGAGTCGAGCCGGTTTGACCGTTTTCGTTTCTTATTCTCAAGTGGGCCATTTGGAATTGATAATCCCGCGATCTACAGAACTCTGACTGCTGACACGCAACGCCGAATGACCATAACGGCTATTGCGTTGAGACGGTTTCATGCACGAACGGGACAACTGCCGCCCCAACTTGGTCTGCTGGTGCCGGGTTACCTTGCTCAACTTCCGCGTGATGACATGGACGGCGGGGTTCTGCGTTATCAGGTTCTGCCAAATGGAGAATTCGTGCTCTATTCGGTCGGTGCGGACGGCAAGGACGATGAAGGTGATTCAACTTGTGCACGTGAGACGACGACGTATCGCAAGATTTGGGACGGACGCGATGCGGTTTGGCCTTCTGCTGCGACTGCTGAGGAAACAGCGAAACAGCGCGTCGATTAGCGCGGCATTGACCCAGTCCTGTCTATCGAGCGATCCAACGTTTGTGCGGCGGCGGGCAATACGTGACTTCAATCCGCCCTCACCGCATCCCAATCAATCGTCTGCCGGCCTTCGCCTCGGAAACGGTTCATTTCCACGGTGCCGATCAGTTCGTCCGAAACCAATTTGCCGTGATACCGATTGGTGGACTTGCCGTCTTCGCGGCCCGCGCGCTCCACTTCGAAGTAAATCTTTCCATCCCTGAACCGGCCCTTGTGAATGTTCACTTCCGCACCGCGCCCTTTGTATTTGCCGCTAATCTTTTCGCCGTCCTGTTTCAATGTGAGTCTCGACTCGATCGGATAATCACCTCCGAAGTCAACGCTTACTCGCCAGGTTCCTTCCACGCCGATGGGGCGGCGGGCGATCCAATCGTAACTGCGTTCCTCGCCATTGGCCTTGGCCGTGACTTTGCCTTTGATGGTATCGCCACTCAATTTGCCGGCGTAGTGCGTCAACACTTCCTCGCCGTTGTGAGCACGTACGACATCGAAGCTCACCTGGCTCCCTTGAAAGGTCAGGTTCGTCACAGGCGTTTCCGAACCGGAACGAAAGCGCGTGGCCCCAATCAATTCGTCATCCTTGGTTCTGAACCGCACACGCGGCGTGACGTAACTCCCATCCACATTGGTGAAACTCCACATCCAGAATCCCTCGATGGGCGATTTCTTTTTAGCCGGTTCCGCCGCCGTGAGGTTCATCGTAAAAACGACGGCGAACAGACAGGGCACAATGGCGTGGGTCAGTCGAAATTTCATAAGTCTTCTGGTAGAAATGTTTCAGTCACTTCGCCTTCGCCGTGCTGGTCGAATGGGCCGGCACGCTGAACTTCAGCGAAATCTTTTCCTCGTCTTTGTTGTTGCGCCCGCTGAACGAAACGTCGATCGACGTTCCCTTGTCGATGACGGTGAAGAGGCCGAAGC
>DATHKK010000458.1:0-8609 GCA_035489355.1 Candidatus Limnocylindria bacterium | reverse complement strand
CCGCTGCGCCGAGCCAGTTTCCGCACACCGTTCTCACGAACGTTCGGCACGCTGTCGCCGCCAATGCCCAGGCCGCGCTCAAGAAAGCCGGCGCGCCAGCGCAGATGGTTTTCATCCCATTGGGCCCCGACATCGCGCGCGCTTGGGGACCGCGCCGCACCGTCGCCGCCGATTACTTGAAGGATTATCCAGTCCAAGTCGGCAACTCGCGTCTCGGCCCTGATCTCTCGAACATCGGCGCGCGCATGCCGGACGCGAAGTGGCACCTGCTGCACCTTTACGATCCGCGCACGGTCGTGAACGGTTCGATCATGCCAGCCTATCGTTACCTGTTTGAGACGCGCCCGCTCGGCAAGGTCCCTGCGCCTGACGCCTTGAAGCTGCCGGAAAAATTTGCGCCGAAGCCGGGCTACGAAGTGGTCCCAAAACCTGAGGCGCTGCTGCTCGCGGCTTACCTCCAGAGCCTGCGCGTGGAGATGGCCCTGTTTGAAGCGCCCGCTCCAGTGCTCGCGCCGCCGCCTTCTGCTTCTGGCACAAACGCACCCGCCGGAACCAATGCGCCCGGCGCCTCTACCAACACGCCCAGCAAATGACAAAGGACGTGATAGAGAAGAATCTTCGAGACGACACCGAGCCTTCCGTTCGCTCCGGCGCGGTTTACCTGCCCATGTGGATCGTCGGCTTGCTCGGCATCCTGCTCTACTGGGGCTGCAATTACATCGATGCTCGCGGCGGCCGGTTCAGCGCCATGGTTTACGAACCGTATCTCTCGGAACAAGAGTTGAAAGACGTTGTCCCGCAGGATGAAGTCGCGGCGCAACTGAAACAGGGCAAACAGATTTACGATCAGTTCTGCAACAACTGTCACCAAACGAGTGGCGCCGGCGCGGCTGGCCAATATCCGCCGTTGGCCGGATCGGAATGGGTGATGGGTCATCCCAACCGTTTGATTCCGATTCCTCAGCTTGGCTTGACCGGCCCCATCAAAGTCGGCGGCACCGACTGGAACGGCGTCATGCCCATGATGGCTGGCGGCGGCTTAATGACGGACGAGCAATTGGCGGCAGTGCTGACTTACATTCGTAACTCCTTCGGCAACAAGGCGCCGGCCATCACGGCGGCGGAGGTGCATGGAGTGCGTGCCGAACTCGGCAATCGCGCCGACCCCATCACAGCCGAAGAATTGCAGAAGCGCCCGGAAAAGATCGGCGGGCCTTAGCCGCGATGCCTTTCGGGAATTCAAGCCAACCTTTGTCCCGGAGGGACATCCGACAATAGCCCAGCGTTTCAACGCTGGGTTGAGGCGGACAAAAAGGAGAAGTCCCGGAGGGACGGCACAAATCCAACTCCGAAGCCCAATGTTCTTTCGTCCCTCCGGGACTCGGTGGTTCTTGGACCGCGTAACCCAGCGTTGAAATCCAGAAAGGCATTAAGCTTGGCTCAGACCTGTTGTCATCGCTTTAATCTCGCCACCGCATCCTTGATCACCCAGTTCTCGCGCGTCAGCGCTTCGCGCGCCTCGTTTTCCTCCGCCCCACTCAGCGTACGGACAATGCGCACCGATCGGTCCCGCAGCTTGGTGTTCGTTGCCTTTACATCGACCATCAGGTTGCTCAGCACTTTGCCCATCTGGATCATCGCCAGTGTGGTGAAGATGTTCAGGATCAACTTGGTCGCCGTTCCCGACTTCAAGCGCGTGGAGCCAGTCAGAATTTCCGGCCCGACGTTTGGCGCGATCAAAATGTCCGGCCGCTGCTCGCGTGGGATTTTCAATTTGGAATTGAACGTCAGCAGAATCGTCGTTGCTCCGCGCCGCTTCGCTTCTTGCAGCGCCCCCCAGACGAATGGCGTGCGTCCGCTCGCGGCGATGCCGACGACGGTGTCGCGCTTACTCACGTCTCGGGATTCCATCGCGCGTGCGCCGGCCGAGGGATCATCTTCCGCGCCTTCGACTGCTTGCCATAGAGCCGTCTGTCCGCCCGCAATGATGCCTTGGACCATATCTGGATCGGTGCGGAACGTGGGCGGACATTCGCTCGCGTCCAACACGCCGAGCCTTCCGGAGGTGCCTGCGCCCACATAGAGCAACCGTCCGCCGCTCTTGAACGAATGCACGATGCAGCGCACGGCGCGCTCGATAGATTTTCGTTCTGCCAGAATTGCCGCTGGAATTCTCTCATCCTCGCTCAGCATGAGAGCGATGGCTTTCGGGAGCGGCAACTGATCGAGATTCATCGAGAGCGCGTTGCGTTGCTCCGTCGGCGAATCAATGAGGCTGATGGCGGATGTCCAATGTGCAGCGGCAGCAGATTCTTTCCCAACTTTGGCACTTGGAGCTTGGCTCTCAGCTTTCGCGAACTGCTTCGCCATCTCCACCGCGCCCAGTGCGGCTTCGTGCCGCAACGGCGCGACCTCCGCGTTGCGCCACTCTTTGCGAATCTGTCGCGCGACGCTTCGTTGGAGCGCCAGTTGATTCAACAATACGCTGCCCGCCAGGACGAACTTCACCCGTTCGCCGCGCCTCGCGAGTCGAGCGGCACACACCAGCGCGTCCTGCGCGATGCTGTGCGCGGCGCCGGCGAGAATGTCGCGCGCCACGCGATCCCCCTTCGCCGCTGCGGTTGAAACATCGCGAGCCAGCGCGGCGATGTCGGACTTGCTGGCGGTCAACGCCCACGGCGGAATGTCGTTCAATTCATTCAGCAGCAAGGTGCGAAGCAATCGCTGCCCGAGCGGCGGGACCTTGCCATCGCGATCAAAATAGAAGACGACAGCTTTCAAAGCCCGCAGTCCGATTTCGTACGCGCTGCCTTTGTCTCCAACGATATGGCCCCAGCCGCCGACTTTGATTTGCCGACCGCGAGCGTTCTTGCCGAAGAAGCAGGAGCCAGTGCCACTGAGCGCGACCACGATGGCAGACAATCCGTTTTCTCCGACGCGCTCGTCGATTTCCGCCGCCGCGAGCGCCGTGTCCAAATCGCCGCTCGCCACGCACGGCGTGTGCGGCCACACCTTCGCCGCGACACGACGCACGCGTTCACGATCGTTTTCCTGCCGTGCGCCGGCCATGCCAATGGCGACAGCAGTTGGAGAAGGCAGATCTGCGTGGACGGCGCTTAACTCCCGGAACAAGGCCAGCAGTTGCGTATCACTGAGCAAGCGGACATTGCCTGCGCCGGCTTCGAGGCGGCATTGCACTTCACCATTTTCATAAATGGCGACCGAGCGTGTGCCGCCGCAGTCGAGTCCAAGGAAAGCAGCGCTGGGTTCCGTGAGTCGCTTCATCGGCGACACGTTAAGAGCGCGCCGCGCGGCGAGGCAATTCAACGTTGGCGCGATCGGTAGCGGTCGCGCACGCGCGAGGCGACCGGTTCATCGTGGTCTGTGTCGTTGTTCACCACGCCGGTGAATTCAATCAAGTCGGCGCGAATCGTGATCTTCGGAAGCGAAAACAAAATCAAATAAATGGAGCTACTTTCATGGACCACGTTGGCCAGCGCCTGCGGGCGGCCTGGTTCCACCTGGGCTTGATCGTAGAGCCGCGACATGGCGCGCGTGTACGATACGGGTTTAAGCGTGATGAGTCCGAGCAGTTTGAAGCCGCGGCTCTTTCCGATCACATTGGTTTCTACGATGCGGAAATTGTTTCCCGTGAGAGTGACGTGCGTGGAACTCAGGATCTGCGCGGATGACGAGGCCGGCTTTAACCAATCGGGCGTGAGGGGAATGGGCAATTGCGCGAGGACAGCGAGTGGAAACCAGCACAAGACCCAATAAGCATATTTCATCTGAAACCTCCGCGCGCACATTACCGCGTCGCGCTAAACGTGCAAATAACGGCGGCGTCCGAGTCAACTTAGAGAAGACGTGTCTGGGCGCTCTCGCCGAATTTCAAACCGAGCTTCTTGTAGCTCAACTCGGTCGCGACGCGGCCTTGCGGAGTGCGTTTGAGGAAACCTTCCATGATCAAGTAAGGCTCATAAACTTCCTCGATTGTGTCCGGTTCCTCGCCCACGGCCACGGCCAGAGAACTCACGCCCACGGGGCCGCCACCGAATTTCACAATGATCGCTTCGAGAATTCTCTTGTCCATTTCGTCCAAGCCATTCTCGTCGATCTCGAGCATCGCCAGTGCGCGATCCGCGATGTCCGCCGTGATGTGCCCATCGCCACGCACCTGGGCGTAGTCGCGGACGCGGCGCAGCAGGTTGTTGGTGATGCGTGGCGTGCCGCGGCTGCGCCGGGCGATCTGCGTGGCCCCGTGTTCGTCAATGTCGATGTTGAGGAGGCGCGCGGATCGAATGACGATTTTCCTTAACTGCTCGGCGTCATAATAGTCGAGCCGCTCGCGAACGGGAAAACGGGTCAGCAACGGGGAGGTGAGCAATCCACTGCGAGTGGTCGCCCCAATCAAAGTAAAACGCGGAAGATTGAGCCGCACACTGCGGGCGTTCGGTCCTTGATCGATAATGATGTCGAGTTTGAAATCCTCCATCGCTGGATACAGATATTCCTCGATTGTTTTTTGCAGGCGATGGATTTCGTCGATGAACAGGACGTCGCCCTCTTCAAGGTTCGTGAGCAGGCCCGCGAGATCGCCCGCTTTCTCGATGGTGGGGCCACTCGTGCATTTGAGGCTGGTGCCCATGGCTTTCGCGATGATGTGGGCCAGCGTCGTCTTGCCCAGCCCGGGCGGTCCGCTAAGGAGAACGTGGTCCAACGCCTCGCCCCGTTGCTTGGCCGCTTGAACCGCGATTTCGATGCGCTCTTTGACTTTGATCTGGCCGGTAAAATCCGCGAAGTCGGGCGGCCGCAGCGTCATTTCCAACGCAGCGTCAGGTTTGGCGAGAACGTCGGAGATGACTCGATCAGACATCGCCCGAAGGATGAGGGAACGAGGAAATACGCGGCAAGAGGAAATGCGCCCGCTGGCTGCGCGGACAACAAAACGCCCGGACGGTGCGTCCGGGCGCTGATGGAATCTGACTTTTTACAGGCTGTGGCCGGGGATATCGCACTCCGGCTTGATGCCTACGGCCTGGAGCGTGTAGGCGCCATTGGCCGGGCACACAGGTTTTTCTCGGATGTAGAGAGACGGACCGAACAAATCTGTATCTTCCGGGACGATCGTAGCACTCTTATTTTTTTCGAGCGCCCACGTGGTCTTGGCGCAATTGAGCTGACGCAAGTTTTCGATGCAGCCGTTTTGCTGGCTGAGGGTCCGGGCTTTCACAAAGTTGGGTATCGCAATCGCGGCGAGCAATCCGATGATTGCCACCACGATCATTATCTCCACCAAAGTGAAACCGCCAATGGGGCGAGGTTTCATTCGCATACGTTTGCCTTTTCTTCTGATTCGCGGCGTGGAATCGGTGGAGGCGTTTAGTATGAGTTCTCTTCCACGTTATTGCCTGCCACCAACCGCTGCGATGGCTGAGCATCGTGAATGCCAGCGGTTCAACCTGCTCATTTATTCCAAAAACCACCGACACCTCCGTGGAGCTGTCTCGCCCTGAGCCAGTGTCTCGGAGCACTCTGTGACAGAACTAACGGACCGCCAAGATTGTCAGCGCTGAATGGAAGCAGAGTTCGTATCGCCGCCCGTTCCAGACGCTGTGGATTCGAGGCCACAAGCTCCTGCCGCCAGCGTGGAGAACCATTTTTGCAGCGAAAGAATGTTGCCTTTGCCATCCGGGTGAACCCGATTCGTCAGCAGAATCCAGAACGTTTTGGAGAATGGATCGATCCACATGGCGGTGCCGGTGAATCCAGTGTGGCCGTACGATCCAAGGGGGAAAATTTCACCGCGCCGGCTGTAGCCTGAATCGATGTCCCAACCAAAACCGCGCCGGGGCAAGCCCGCCGGTGATTGAACGCTCGTCATGGCAGATACAGTTTGCGGATGAAACACACGCACTCCATCCAACTCGCCGCCATTCAGCATCATTCGCGCAAACCGAGCCACGTCCGCCGCTGTGGTAAACAGTCCGGCATGTCCAGCCACACCGCTCATCCGTCGCGCGGTCGGGTCGTGAACCACACCGCGCAACATGTTGGTGCCGTCGCGTTCCGTGGGCGCAATCCGCGTGTGGTCGATGCTCCACGGCAAGTAGCGCGTGTCTTTCATTCTCAACGGACGATAAATCTCTTCCCTCACGAGCTCCTCCAGCGGCCTTCCGTCCACGCGCTGCACAATTTCACCCAGCAGAATAAAATTGATGTCGCTGTAAATGAAAACCGTCCCGGGCACGTTCGTGACGGTTTCCTGGCACGCAATGCCAATGGCCGCGCGCTGTCCCTCCGGACGTTTGCTCAAGCCCGAACGCAAACCCGAAGTGTGAGTGAGCAGTTGGCGCACGGTGATGTTGTCTTTGCCGTTGCGCCGAAATTCCTCGATGTATTTCTGCACCGGCGCTTCGATATCGAGTGCGCCGCGTTCGGCGAGCAACATGATAGCGGGCGCGGTCGCGAGCACCTTCGTCAAAGAAGCCGCATCGAAGATCGTGTCCTCGGTCATGTCCTCTTCCACGGGTCGCAGCGCCCGCTGGCCGAGCGCTTCGTGATACGCGACACCTTGATGCTCGATCCAAAAGACCGCGCCGGGCATTCGGTGATCGGCGATTCCTTGTTTCAGGAGCGCATCGATTTCGGAGAGTTTCTCCGGCTTAAACGCGAAAGATGGCGGCGGCGTGGTATTGCAACCTTGCCACAGAAAAGCGGCAAGCAGCGCGACGGCGAAAGATTTCAAGTGGCCCATACGGTGAAGTAGGCGTGAAGCTACCAGCCGCGTAGTGGAAGACAAGAGGAGCCGCGCGAAGCCCTTACCTCATCGTGCAAAAATCTGGCGTACGATGTCTTCGATCGGCACTTCTTGAATGTCGATGTCGGACACCGGCAGTTCATCCAGCAGCGCCTTGCAAACGGAGATCACGCGATCCCGTTTCACTTTCAGCTTCATGCTCGCGGCGGTGTGCTCGACGACTTCACCGAATTTCTCCAAGCCTTCACGCGGGCAGTTCTGGCCAGCCGCGCATTGGATCGTGATAAGTTTGAAATCAGCAAAGCGATCCAACACTTCACTCAACTGCCCATCAAAAAAGAGCGCGCCTCGGTCGATGATGATCACGCGGCGGCAGAGCGCTTCGATATCCCCCATGTAATGGCTGGTTAACAGGATCGTCGTGCCGCGAGTGGCGTTGTAGTCGCGAAGGAACTCACGCACGGTCTTCTGCGAAATCACGTCCAATCCAATCGTCGGTTCGTCGAGGAACAACACTCTGGGCTGATGGAGCAGGGCGGCGATGAGTTCCATCTTCATCCGCTCACCCAGGGAAAGTTCGCGGACCATAACGTTGAGCTTATCGCGCACGCGCAACAGTTCCGTGAGGTCATCGACCGTGCGCTGGAAAATCGCGGGATTGAGGCCGTAAATTTGCGCATTCAATTCCAGCGATTCGCGCGCGGGCAGGTCCCACCAAAGCTGGTTCTTCTGTCCGAGCAAAAGCGCGAATTGCCGCCGGTAGCCATCCTCGCGCTTCCACGGCACATAGCCGAGTACGTGCGCGGAGCCGCTGCTGGGATAGAGCAGGCCCGCCAGCATCTTGAGCGTGGTAGTTTTTCCCGCACCGTTGGCGCCGAGAAAGCCGACGAGTTCGCCCGGCTCGATGGTGAAGCTGACATCGCGCACGGCGGTCGTGTACTCGAACTTGCGTGAGATCAGGCCGCGCAGAGCGCCGCGAAAACCCGGCTCCTTCTTGTAGCTGCGGAATGTTTTGGTAAGGCCCTGAACTTCAATCGCAGACATCGAGGGAGACGTTGAAGGTTGTGGGTTGAATGTTGCAAGTCCTTCGCGGCGCGCGCGAGTTGCTCCACTCGCCACCTTGAACTTTCAACCTGCGACCCACCTCACCGCATCAACTGCTTTTCCAGAAAGCTCACGCTCTGTCGCACGTCACTGTTCACTTCCATGCGATCTTTCACGAGCCGATACGCGTGGAGCACCGTGCCGTGATCACGACCGCCAAAGGCTTCGCCGATCACATTGAGCGAACTTTCCGTAAGCTGGCGCGCGAGATACATGGCGATCTGCCGCGGGAACGCGATGTTCTCCGGGCGTCGTCGGCTCGTCATGTCCGCGATGCGAATATCGAAGTGTTCGGCGACCTTCTTTTGAATCACCTCGATCGTGATGGTGTGGCGGCCTTCCTCTTGCAGCAGCTCGCGGAGCAATGCTTCGGTGCGTTCCACCGTGAGAACAGTGTTGGTGATGGAAGCATAGGAAGCGACGCGGGTCAGCGCCCCTTCCAACCGGCGGATGTTCGTGCGGATGCGCTCGGCGATGAAGTTCAAAACGTCATCGGGTAGATTCAGGGCCATGACTTTGGCTTTCTTGCGCAGGATGGCCAGGCGCGTTTCGACATCCGGCGGCTGTAGGTCGGTGGAAAGGCCCCATTCGAAGCGTGAGACGAGGCGCTGTTCCAGCCCCTGAATTTCATTCGCGGGACGATCGCAGGTGAGCACGATCTGTTTGTGTGACTCGTGCAACGCATTGAACGTGTGAAAAAACTCTTCCTGAATCCGCTCCTTGCCGGAGAGGAACTGAATATCGT
>DATHKK010000457.1:0-2036 GCA_035489355.1 Candidatus Limnocylindria bacterium | reverse complement strand
CGACCGTGGAGAACCTGCCACGGGGCAAGCGGCGCGATCCCGACGCGATGGCGGAATCGGTGCGCCGTGCGGTGCGCGCCACCATCAACGAGCACTGGGGCAAGAAGCCGCTGTGCTATGTTCACGTTCTGACGGTCTGACGCAGAACGCGCGCGAACGGTAAAGTGGAGGAGTGTCATGCTGGGCCGGCTCAATCACGTAGCGATCGCGGTCAAGGATGCCGAGAAAGCCGCCAGGATTTACGGCGCGGTATTCGGCGCCGATATTTCCGCGGCGGAGCCGCTGCCGGAGCACGGGGTCATCACCGTGTTCGTGACGCTGCCCAACACCAAGATCGAGTTCATCCAGCCGCTCGGCGAGGCCTCGCCAATTGCAAAATTCGTCGAGCGCAATGCCGACGGCGGCATTCATCACATCTGCTATGACGTGCCCGACATCATCGCCGCGCGCGATACCCTGATCAGGGAAGGCGCGCGCGTGCTCGGCGACGGCAATCCGAAGATCGGCGCCCACGGCAAACCAGTGCTGTTCCTGCACCCGAAGGACTTTTCAGGCGCGCTCGTCGAAATCGAACAGGCCTGATCCATGGTCTATACAATCTCGACCGCGTTCGCGATCTACTTCGTCGTGTGGTGGATCGTGCTGTTTCTGACGCTGCCGTTCGGCGTGCGCAGCCAGCACGAGGACGGCGAGGGCGCCCCCGGCACCGATCCCGGCGCGCCCGTTGCAACGCTGATGGGCCGCAAGCTGATCTGGACCACGGTGATTTCGGCGGTACTTTTCGCCGCCGCGTGGCTCGCCTATGATGCAGGGTATTTAAACGTCGACCGGCTGTCGCGACTGATGGGGATGCCGTTCTGATCGCTGCAGTTCTTTTGGCTTGGGGGAGCGAAATGACCTTTCAAAGAATAATTATCGGATTGCTGGTCCTGATTATTGCCGGCCTTGGCGCTGCGTTCTATGTGGAATGGAAAACAGCGACCGAACTTCACACCGTGAAAGCCTTCGTCGAAGGTCACGTCTTCGCGGAAGCCGTCACCGCCTGTGAAAAGGCGGAAAGTTCCACGCCGTTCAAATGGAATACGGGCAAGAACACCTCCGTCATCGGATTGAACTCGGTCAAGCTCGACAAGTACACGGTGATTGCCAGCTATACGCTGGTCGCCGATGGCGTCTATTGCGACTACGATCCGATCAAGAAGAAGGCCGATATCGGCTCGAATTTCCTCGAGCGGGAGTGATGGACTCCGAACCTTCGGCTATGCGTCGCTTTGAGCGACGACGATTTTGATTTCCGCCAGCAAACTTTGCCACGCCTGATCGATCTCGGCCGACCAGTCGGCTCCAAGGATCTCGTGCAGTTCATTCGCGATCACGCCAAAGAACGCGACAAACAGTTCGCGCGGTGTGCCGTAGGCGTCATGCGAGGACAGTTCGCATTCGATCAGGCGAAAATTGCCGCTACGGTCGCCGGCGAAATCGAGGATCGCGTCGATGGTGAGCGCGAGCATTGAACCCTTGACGAGATCGCTGCCCTCGCGCCGGAACATCGCTTCGGCTTCGGGGTGTTCGCGAAACAATCGGCGGTAGACCAGCGGCGTCAAATCCTCGCAGCGTTCGGCGGCAAGTTCGAAGCTGCGCTGAATCGGATTGGTCATGCCGAAACGCGGAAATCTCCGCGCCATTTTTGGTAAGAATCTTTGAAAAAAGCTCGAAAAAAAGAGCAGGGCGCGAGCCCTGCTCTAAAAATTGTGTCGACCCTATTTCCCCGAAAATTGGATTTGATCTTTATTGACGGGGCGACGCTGCTTATGCGCGCCAGGGTTGCTCCTCCCGAGACTTGGACCACCAGACTTCACCTTGCGGCCAGCCTGAGACCGCATTCGTAGACCATCTTTTTTGACTTGTCATCAATTTCAGCAACGATTGTTCAAAATTAGAGCAAACTGCGAAATGATTGGTATCTGGCCACTTCGGGTTGTGTTTACCGTAAAAATCATCCTGCGAGGCAAAAGCGGCGGGTCAAGGAAAGGGAT
>DATHKK010000456.1:0-2209 GCA_035489355.1 Candidatus Limnocylindria bacterium | reverse complement strand
CAATCTGTATCCGGATTATTACCTCGACGATTTGCTCACCGAGTCCGCCTTGGAGGAAACACAGCTCTTCTTCGCCGAACTGTTGCGCGGCAATCTTCCGGCTCGGAATCTCGCCTCCTCCGACTTCGCGATGCTCAACGAACGGCTCGCGGCGCATTATGGGCTGCCCACTTTCGAAGGCGTGAAACTTCGTCGCATCTCTTTGCCAAAGGACAGTCCGCGCGGTGGACTGATGACCCAAGCCGCCGTGCTCAAAGTCACTGCGAATGGAACCACGACTTCGCCTGTGTTGCGCGGCGCGTGGATCATGGAACGCATCATCGGCAAGCCGCCACCGCCGCCACCGCCGAGCGTGCCCGCGGTGGAGCCGGACATTCGTGGCGCGGTCACGATTCGGCAGCAACTCGACAAGCATCGAACGCAAGAAACCTGCGCGGCGTGTCATGCGAAAATTGATCCGGCGGGTTTCGCGCTGGAAAATTTCGACGTGATGGGCGGCTGGCGCGAGCGGTATCGCGCCGAGGGCGACGGGGTGCCGGAGAAAGGGCTGGCGAAGAGCGGGCAGAAATTCGCGTTCCATCTGGCATTGCCCGTGGACTCCAGCGGTGAACTGCCGGACGGGCGGAAATTTGCGGACATCCGCGAGTTCAAGAAGCTGTTGCTCAAGGATGAGGAACAACTCGCCCGCAATCTCGCACAGCAACTGGTCGTTTATGCGACCGGGGCGCCGATTCGATTTTCCGATCGCGAGCAAATTTCCAGGATACTCGCCCAGGCCCGAGGCGAAGCGTATGGTGTTCGGACCTTGATTCATGAGATCGTGCAGAGCGAATTATTCTTAAACAAATGACCCGAGGGAACCGTCTATGAACAAGCAACGCAGCAACCAGCTTATGAATGCACCATTTGTTTCGACGCGTCCGGCGATCTCGCGGCGCAAGTTTCTCCGGGGCGCGGGCATTCTTCTCTCGTTGCCCATGCTGGACGCCATGACGCCCGCGTTCGCCGCCGTGGCCAAACGCGCTGCGGCTGATGCCACGCCGGGTGGGAAGCCGCGCCGGATGTTGGGCATCTGCAACAATCTTGGTTTGCTGCCGGAACATTTCTTCCCGAAACAAGCCGGGCGCGATTATCAGCTCTCGCCTTATCTCGAACTGCTCAAGGAGCATCGCAATGACTTCTCCGTCTTCAGCGGCGTGTCGCATCCCGAAGTGGACGGCGGACATCCGGCCGACAATTGTTTCCTCAGTGCCGCGCCGCATCCGGGCAGCGCGGGCTTCCGCAATACGATTTCCCTCGATCAATATATGGGCGAGCGCATTGGCCATCTCACGCGTTTCCCCTCACTCACTCTCGGCGTGAATGTGCAGCAGGGATTGCGGAGCCTCTCATGGACCGGTTCGGGCGTGTTGATCCCTTGCGAGGAAAAGGCGGCGGATGTTTTCGCCCGGATGTTTTTGCAAGGCACGAAAGCGGAGACGGCGGCCCAAGTGCGCAAACTTGAAACCGGCCAGAGTATTCTGGACGCAGTCGCGGGACAGGCGAAGGATCTGCAGCGCAACGTCGGCACGCGCGATCGCGACCGGCTGGATCAATACTTCACCAGCGTCCGCGATCTCGAACAGCGCATGCAGATGTCGCGCGAGTGGGAACGCAAGCCGAAGCCAAAGGTCAGCGCCTCCGTGCCTCTCGATCCCGCCAGTCCGAAGGCCTATATGGAAAAAGTGCGGCTGATGTATGACATGGCGCGGCTCGCCTTCGAGACGGATTCCACGCGCTCGATTTCATTGCTCCTCGATAGCGTGAACTCGCCCGCGATTGACATCGATGACGTGAAGATCACCGATGGGTATCACAATCTCTCGCACCACGGAAAGTCCGTGCAGAAGCTCGCACAGTTGAAAGCCATCGATGAATGGCACATGAAGCTCTTGGCGGAACTGTTCACGCATCTGAAGAACGTGCGCGAGGATGGCGAGCCGCTGCTCGACCGCACCATGATTCTCTACGGCTCGAACCTCGGCAATGCGAACACGCACGTGACCACGAACATGCCGACGATTTTCGCTGGCGGCGGTTTCAAGCACGGCCAGCACCTCGCGTTCGACACCGCGCACAATTATCCACTGCCCAACCTCTTCGTTTCCATGCTGCAACGCATGGGATTGGAGACGGATAAGTTTGCTTCGGCCACCGGAACGATGCGCGG
>DATHKK010000455.1:0-4477 GCA_035489355.1 Candidatus Limnocylindria bacterium | reverse complement strand
CGCTCGGTTTGCACTTCCAGATGCGGGCCACGCGATCGTGGGCCTCATCGAGCAGTGCGCGCGCGTGGCGGCCGACGTGATGGACACTGGATGGATTGCCAAAGATTTCGCCGAGATACGGCAGCATGGCGTCGCGCACCGCGGGATCGAGCGGTGTCGTGGCGTTGTAATCGAAGTAAACCGTTCTCATGGATCGCGTTTCCATGACGCGCGCGTCGGAGACTAGGTTTGCGGCTCTGTCAAATCCACCTCGACTTCAAATTACTGCATGGTGTTTGTCCGGGTGCTTCCGCGCGAGACGGCGCGCGAGATGGCGCCATTGCATTTTGGCGTCCTCGGTCAGATGCGGGATCGACAGGTACTCCTTGAAGAAGCGCACGCGATCCGCCCGGCTCCATCCGGCGGCGTGTCGATTCAAGGTGCCAAGGTCATTCATGCGCCAATGGCGAAAAGGCGAATGCTTGGTTTTCTCCAAATCGATGGCGCGACTTTCTACCCGCTCTGCGGAATCCAAGCGCACGAAAATATGCTTGGGGTAGAAGCAATTGTGTCGAAGCCCGTGCGCATGAATCTGGCGCAGAAGGTCCGCGACAGAACGGATGACGGCTCGCCGCAACCTCGGGGATGGTGGGATCTGCTGCCAATCCCGATGCCATTCATCCAACGAACGGAAACCCGCCAGTTCTTCGGTCAGCAGGATGGCCCGTTGCTTCCCGTCTTCCTGCCGACTGGCAAAATAGAGCGGTGTGACAGATGGAATGGCATGCGCGCGATAACGCATGATGTTTTGGAATTCGCGCGCGAACGTCGGAATGCCGCGAACCGGATGCAACAAGGTCCGAGTGACGTGATTCTCCTGTCGCTTCAGGAAGACGCGTATGGTTCCACCGTTGGGCAGGCGCAGTTCACACCGCGCCACGCCGCTCCATCCGCCGCGATCCGTATTGGGCTGTTCAAACAGCGCCACCTTCCAATCCCAAAAATCGTCGAACTTTGACAGTCCGTTGGCGGCGAATATTTCCCGCCAGCCCGGCGCAACGAATTGGCCCGGGGCATCCATCGCTCTACGATTGGCCCTCCCGCCGGCGAAAGACGGCGACGTGAAGCGTCTTAATTCCCCGCAGTTGCGCGTGATCACGGACCAACGCGAAGCCAGCTTCATGGAAGTAGCCCGCAACCTCACTCAATGGGGTATGGAACTTGGTGATCTTCCCCAGGAACCTTCGCTGAAGGAAGCGCTTGAACGCGGTGAACGACCAAGGGCTGAAATAGGAAATCGCCACGTGGGTGCGCGCCACACGACACAATTGCACGACCGCTTGCCGCCGCGTTTCCGGTCTGCCGAAATGATGGAAGAGCCGGAAGGAAATGACGGCGTCAAAATGGCGGTCCGGATAGGAGAGTTGGCCGACATCCTCAATGTCCGCCTTAATGGATAAACCGCTACGCGTGAAAGCCTGTTGTGCAATGTCTCTCATCCCCGGAGAGAGGTCAGCAGCGGTGGCGGTGTAGCCGAGTTGGGCCAGTTGCATGGCGACGCGCCCGCCGCCACAAGGGACATCGAGAACGGTCCCCTTGGGAATCTCCGCGAAAGCCCTGCGCACCAACGCCATTTCCGCCTCGTGTTTTCCGGCTTTGCGACGCTGATACCGCTTGGCCGCCTCCGGCGTATAGCGCGTCGCGTAACTGCCTGTAGCGCGTCGCTGAGACGCATTGTCCATGCCTGCACTATGACTTGGAATTTGAACATCACGCAACGCTTGAAAAACGATCGCGGCGAAACGCGAGCGACCATCGGTTTTGGTCCACTTGGCCGGAGTGCCGGTGCCTGAGGTCAGGCGTTCAAATGGTACGTGTAGGTATTATTCGGTTGCATTGCTCAACACCGTGCTGAATAGTCCGTAGGCTTTTCAACGACGGTGTGAGCGCATTGGTGCGCGCTGAAATGGACGTGCTATGAAACTAACGACTCTTTTCGCTTTGGGCCTCGCTTTCCTGTCAATTCACTCCCAAGCCGCTGTCTCCGGCTGGCTTTCCTGGCGCGGGCCTCTGCAAACTTCCGTCACGCTGGAGAAAGGTTTGCCGCAAAAGATCGATGGCAAAGAAGCGCTTTGGGCCGTGGATTTCCCCGGCCAATCCACGCCCGTCATCGCCAACGGGAAACTCTTCATCAACGGCTACCGCGGTGACGGGCCGGACTTGCAGGAGTTCGTGGCGTGCTTCGACGCTGAGACGGGCAAGCTGCTCTGGGAGCATGGCGAAAATGATTTTCTCTCGGACAATATCTACCTGCGCTACGCGACGTCGTCGCCGACCATCGATCCCGAGACGGGCAATGTTTATGTGCTCGGGACGCAGGGATTGCTCTCCGCGTTCACGGTCGATGGCAAATTTCTCTGGCAGCATTCGATGATGGAGGAATTCGGCCGGCTGACTTTTCCGAACGCCCGCACGGCTTCGCCGGTGGTGGACAAGGACCTCGTCATCACGCGTGGAATCACCAGCTCGTGGGGCGCGCACGGACCGGCGGGCGACCGATTCTATGCCTTCGACAAGAAGACTGGTGAACTCGTCTGGTCGAGCGCGCCGGGCGCCCGGCCGCAGGACAACACATTCTCGAATCCCTACCTCGATTGGTGGAACGGCAAGCGCGTGCTCTATAGCGCGGGCGGCGACAGTTCGATTCTCGCGATCAATGCGCGCACCGGCGAACCAATGTGGCGCTTTTCCTTTGCGAAGGCCGGCGCGAAGGGCGGCATCAACGCCGCGCTAATCAAGCATGGCAACAATCTGATTGCGCTTCACGAATCGGAGAATCTCGATTCGTCGGAAATCGGGCGTATGGCGGCGTTCAAGATTCCCGCCACGGCCATGCCCAGCAACGCTTTTACGCCGCAGGTCTTCAACGCGAGTGACTTGGAAGTCTGGCGCAACGGCGTGGGTTCGCTCGCGAGTTCGCCCGTGATCGTCGGCGACACAGTTTATGAAGTGAGCGGCACGGGCGACCTCGCGGCCGTCGATGCGAAGACTGGCAAAGTTCTCTGGAAGAAAAAGCTCGGCATCGAGCAGCGCCAGAGCACGCCGTTTTACGCGGATGGTTTGCTCTACGTCGCAATGTACATTTCCGCGGGCGACCCGGCCAAGGGTGCTGGAACGGAATCCGGCAGCACCTGCGACGTGTTCGTGCTGCGTCCGTCGGCGGAAGGCGCCGAGGAAGTGAGCAAGACCACGTTGATCGGAAAAGCGTTCGGTTCGCCGCTCGGTTTCAACGGCAAGCTCTACATGCAGACCGACAAAAAACTGTATTGCTTCGGCAAGAAGGGGAACAACCCGGCGATGGCCGAAGCGCAAACCGAATACGCGAAGCAGGAAAAGCCGTGGCCGAAAGCCGGAGCGGCGAAACAGCTCCAAGCCATCCCTTACGAAGTGCTGATGAAACCCGGCGAGTCGCGCGTGTTCCGCATCCGCTCACTCGACGCGAACGGTTTCACCGTGGACGAAAATATCGATCCGAAGTCGGTGAAGTGGGAGTCATTCATCCCGCCGACCGCGCTGGTGAAGGTGACGATGAAAGGCTCGTTCAAACCGGACGGCGTGCTCGTGGCGGACAACGTCCCGGTACCGAGCGCCGGCCAATTCAAATGTTCGCTCGGCGATCTCGTGGGCTACATCAAGGCGCGCACGATGCCGTCCGTGCCGTTGTCGCAGGATTTCGAGAGCTTTGAGCTCAGCAACACCACGACGAATGAAGTGGAACCGCCGACAGCATTCGCTTATCCGCCGTTGCCGTGGAACAGCGCGCGTTTTCGCTTCGAGGTGCGCGAGAAGGAAATCGATGGCGTGAAGACCAAGGCGCTGACCAAGACCATCGAGAACAAGTTGTTTCAGCGCGGCCAGGTTTTCTTCGGCCATCCCGAGATGAAGAATTACACGATCGAGGCGGACGTGTTGAGCGAAGGCAATCGCCGCAAGATGTCTGAAGTCGGCGTCATCAACCAGCGTTACGCCATCATTCTCAAAGGCAACTCGCAGGAACTGGAAGTGAACTCGAACCAGGAGCGCATCAAGACGGCCGTTCCGTTCAAGTGGTCGCCGAATGCGTGGTATCACCTCAAAGCGCGCGTCGATACCGCCGCGGATGGCAGTGCGGTCGTGCGCGCCAAGGCGTGGAAGAAGGGCGAAACCGAGCCGGAGAAGTGGAACGTCGAAGTGCCGCACAAGAAAGCACACGCGCACGGTTCGCCGGGTCTTTTCGGTTTCGCACCGCAGGACCAGCGCGTGTGCCTCGACAACATCAAGGTGACGGCGAATTGATTTTCAACACTCACGAGAACCATATCTGTCTATGAACAAATTTTCCTTACTCTCGGCCGCGCTGCTCACCACCGGCCTCGTGGCTCAAGCCCAGGACTGGCCCCAGTGGGGCGGCAATGACCCGGGGCGCAACATGTATTCCTCCGCCAAGAACATGCCCACC
>DATHKK010000454.1:0-2098 GCA_035489355.1 Candidatus Limnocylindria bacterium | reverse complement strand
AATTTCAATCCCACGCCGGGGCTGGGCACCAGCTTCAGCCTCAGTTCGTTTGGCGATGACGTTTACGTTTTCAGCGCGGATTCCGGTGCGCAGCTTTCGGGCTACGATCACGGTTTGGAATTTGGCGCTGCGGCGGACGGGGAAGGTTTTGGCCGCTACGTGAACTCCGCAGGCGATGTCCAATATCCCGCGCAATTGACGCGCACGCCCGCTGCGACGAACGCCGGCCCGCGTGTGGGACCTGTCGTGATTAACGAACTCCATTACAATCCCGAACCCGGCGGTGATGAGTTTCTGGAATTGAAGAACATCACCGCCAACGCCGTGGCATTTTTCGACGCGGTGTTTCCAACCAACACGTGGCGAGTCAATGGCGCTGGGTTCACGTTCCCGACGAACTTCACGCTCGGCTCGAACGAACTGGTGCTCATCGTCGCGACTAATCCGGCGGTGTTCCGCGCGAGATACAATGTGCCGCTCGGCGTCACGATTCTGGGCCCCTTCACCGGCAATCTTCAGGACAGCGGCGAGCGGTTGGAACTGCAACAGCCCGGCGTGCCAACTACCAATGGCGTCCCGTTCATCACCGTGGATGAAGTGCGCTACAATGACAAAGCGCCGTGGCCCGCGGGCGCGGATGGTAACGGCCCTTCGTTGCAAAAGAGAATTTCCTCGGCGTATGGCAATGAGCCAACGAACTGGATCGCCGCAGCCATCAGTGCGGGCGCGGAATTGCCGGCCGGCGCAGCGCCGGTCATTCTCACGCAACCGCAAAACTTGAACACTGTGATTGGTTCGAACTCGACTTTCACCGTGACTTACTCGGGCGCAGAGCCGCTTAACTTCCGTTGGCGCTACCAGGGCAATTTCATCATCGGTGCGACGAATGCGACTTTGGTGCTCACGAATGTTCAGCTCAGCCAGACCGGACTTTACAGCGTTTTGATCTTCAACCATGCCGGCTCCGCGTTGAGCGCAGACGCGATACAAGCCGTTACCAGCCCCGTCACCTTCACGCTGCATCCCACGAGCCAGTTCGTGCAGCCGGGCACCAACGTGACGCTCGTCGCGGCGGCCACTGGCACTGGCCCAGTCCGCTATCAATGGCGCTTCGAGGGCACGGACATTCTCAATGCGACGAACGCGACCTACAGTTTCACCGGCGCGAACCTGGACAATCATCATGGCAACTTTTCCGTGATGGCCTTCGACGACATCAGCACCGCGATCAGCGCCAATGCCTTGATCTATGTCATGGTGAAGGTTGGCATCGTTACGCACCTCCAGCCGATGACCGTCCTGCAAGGCGGCACCGTCACGTTCAGCGTCGTGGCCACGGGCGCGCCGCCGCTCTGGTATCGCTGGCTTCGCGGCGGCGCGGCGTTCCTCACGAATCAAAGTTCCACCCTCACGCTCACCAACGTGCAGGTCGGCAACACGTATCGCGTCGGAATTACCAACAACGCTTCGACTTCCGCTGTCTTCAGCCTGACGACGGGCAGTGTTTCGCTGACGGTTCTGCCGGATGTCGATCAGGACGGCATGGCGGATGGATGGGAAACGAATTACTTCGGTGCCGTGAACACGACTAACACGGCGGCCAACGCGCTGCTCGATCCCGATGGCGACGGCATGATCAATCGTGACGAATACGTGGCCGGCACCGATCCCACCAATGCGTTGAGCCTGTTGAAGATTCTGTTGAGTGCCACCAATGCGGCGCAGTTGGAGTTCGTGGCGCAGACAAGTATTGCCTACAGCGTGCAATGGCGCACAAACTTGTCGGCGGCGGCGTGGAAAAACCTGACCAACATCAATGCGCAATCCGACGTGCGTACCATTCGGGTGAATGGCGCGTCCGGTCCGACTGCGCCCGAGCGATATTATCGCATCGTCACGCCGCAGATACCGTGAGCGACAACATCGTGAAATCGAAAACTAGGAAAAGAAATCAGTCCTGGGTCCAATCGATGAGTGCAGCGTGCAAACGCCGCGCGCCTGCTACCTTCGTCCTGGGGCGGGCCGACGCATGCGACCGCGACAATCGCGCTCCTCGATTTCAACGGCGTCATTCCACCGGAGCGATTCTCGCCGTCCT
>DATHKK010000453.1:0-5183 GCA_035489355.1 Candidatus Limnocylindria bacterium | reverse complement strand
CATTCGACGACAGAATCCACGTCCTCCGCCGGCAGACGCGTGTAGTCGCTCGTGCGAATGAACCCGGCATGTCCATCGACGAAAGCAAACACACCGCGCTCGTCGTGTCGCGCTGGCGCTAACCACCAAGATACGCGCTCTGAACCTTCGGGTTTTGGCGCAGGGCCGCGGCTGTATCGTGCAGGATGATGCGGCCTGTCTCCAGCACGTAGCCGTAATTGGAAATCTCCAGCGCTAGGTTCGCGTTTTGTTCCACCAACAGGATGGTGATTCCCTGCTCGCGATTAATCTCCACGATCTTTTCGAAGATCGTTTTCACCAGCAACGGCGCGATGCCGAGCGACGGCTCGTCCAGCATGAGAAACTTCGGCTTGCTCATCAGCGCGCGTGCGATAGCCAGCATCTGCTGCTCGCCGCCCGACAATGTGCCGGCCACCTGACTCACGCGTTCCTTCAATCGCGGGAAAATTCCGAACGCGTAATCAAGCTCCGGCTGAAAATTGTCGCGACGCAGGTAAGCGCCCATCCTGAGATTCTCCATCACGGTGAGATTGGCAAAAATCATCCGCCCCTCCGGCACGTGGGCCAGGCCGCGGGCCACGAGCTGGTGCGCGGGAATGTTCGTGATCGACTGACCATCATGCAGGACTTCGCCGGACGCAGCTTTAATCAAACCTGAGATGACGCGCAGCGTCGTGGTTTTGCCCGCGCCATTAGAACCGATCAACGTGACGATGTCGCCGCGTTGAATCGAAAAAGAAACTTCGCGCAACGCCCCAATGACTCCGTAATTGACACTCAGATTTTTGATTTCGAGCAGCACGAGAAATTAAAAATGAAAAGTTAAAAATGAAAATTGAAGAGGCCCGCTCATCTTTGATTTCCTTTCGCTGAAACGATGATGGCGCCGATGATGAGCTTCAGTTCATGCGCTTCATCAATTAGTGGCATGAGTTTGGATTCCGCAATGACATCAGCCGCTGCCAGAATGCGAAGGCGTACGTGCGTTTCTCTCGCTTCCTTTAGAGCGATGCTCATCTTGCTGATAAAGTCAGCTTTACTCTGAGCACCTTGAGCTTCCTCAATATTCGACACCACACTGGTTCCCGAACGTAGAATTTGCGGGCCAAGCACTCGCGGCACGCCGCGCCTTTCGTCGAGGAAACGGCACAGCTTCACGATCCGAACGGCAAAGTCGAACGAACGGTCCGTAATCAGCAGCGGCTGTCTTCCATTTTTCATTCTGCCTTTTTCATTTTTCATTCGCCACTGGTTCTCCCAGATACGCTTCGATCACCTTCGGATCGCGGCGAATCTCCTCGGGCGTGCCTTCGGCGATTTTCACTCCGTAATCCAGCACCGCGATGCGCTGGCAGATTCCCATCACGACTTGCATGTCGTGTTCGACGAGGAGAACCGCAATGCGAAATTTATCCTTCACGAACTGGATCGTTTTCATCAGCTCGACTTTTTCGGTGGGATTCATGCCCGCCGCGGGTTCATCCAGCAGCAACAGTTTGGGTTGCGTCGCCAGCGCGCGCACGATTTCAAGGCGCCGCTGATCGCCATAGGGAAGACACTTCGCCTCCGCGTCGCGGAAACGGCCCAGCTTGAAAACTTCCAGCAACTCCATGACTTGAGCCTCGACCGCGCGCTCACCTTCGCGGAAGCCGCGGCCACGCCAGACGGCATTGCTGATGCCATGCGGGCGATTCAACTGCACAGCAGCGCGCACATTGTCGAACACGCTCATGCTCGCGAAGAGGCGGATGTTCTGAAATGTGCGCGCGATG
This sequence comes from Candidatus Limnocylindria bacterium, assembly GCA_035489355.1. Classification (GTDB taxonomy): domain Bacteria; phylum Verrucomicrobiota; class Verrucomicrobiia; order Limisphaerales; family SIBH01; genus JANNGC01. The sequence continues at coordinate 3,390 of DATHKK010000453.1, read as the reverse complement.
CCGAGCTTGGCGAGTTCATGCGGCTTGAGATCCGCTGTGGGTTGTCCGGTGAAGCGAAGGGCGCCGCTTGTCGGCTGGTAAACGCCAGTGATGAGGTTGAAGGCTGTTGTCTTGCCCGCGCCATTCGGTCCGATGAGACCAATCAATTCGTCCCCACCAACGGTCAACGACAGCTCTGAAACCGCAGTCAACCCGCCGAAGCGGATGGTTACGTTGTCGAGTTGGAGCAAGGTTACGTTCACACTTTTGCTTTCTTCCCACCAAACGTGAAGAGCCCCTGCGGACGCGCCATCATCAGTCCGATGATGAGAAGCGAATAGATGATCATCCGGTAGTCGGCGAAGCCGCGCAGCAGTTCGGGCAGGACGGTGAGGATGATCGCCGCAAGAATCACGCCGATCGTCCGGCCCATCCCGCCGAGAATGACCATCACTACGATGTCGATGGACTTCATGAAATCGAACCCGGTCGGCGAGAGAAACTGCTTGTGGTGCGCGTAGAGTCCGCCTGCCACGCCAGCGAAAAAAGCGCCGATGACGAACGCGGTTACTTTGTAACGCGTCGGATTGATTCCCATCGCGCTTGCCGCCACTTCGTCATCATGCACCGCGATGAAGCCCCGGCCATAAGTTGAATTCACCAGCGATGCAATGACGAAGACTGTTACCGCGGCCAGCGCCCAGGCCCAGCCGAAGCTCGTCAGCGTGGCGATACCTTTCATGCCGCTGGCACCGCCCATGTTCTCGAGAATAGGCGCGACGCTGACGCTGAAGTGCTTCGCGAGGCTGTCCGTCGTTTGCAAAACGACACGGATGATTTCTCCGAATCCAAGCGTGACGATGGCCAGATAGTCGCCGCGCAATCGCAGCGTGGGCACGCCGACGCCTAATCCAACCACCGCTGCAACGACGCCTCCCACGAGTAGTGCGCACGCGAAAATAATTTCGGCCATCAACGGAGACGTTTTCGCCGCCTGCATCGCCCAGGTGAATGATGCCGCCGTGTAAGCGCCCACGGCCATGAATCCAGCGTGGCCAAGACTGAACTGTCCCGTGTGTCCGTTGATGAGGTTGAGACTGACTGCCAGAATGATGTTGATGCCGATATCGATCGCGATGCCGAGGTAATAGCGATTGAATTGCACGGAGAAGTACGACACGGCGAACGCAGCGGCGATGGCCACGAGCAGAACTGATTTTGTGTGCCGGGTCATGACGGGGGATTGAAAACACCAAACATCAACAAACCCTCAACTCCTAACTGGCAAACTCGACCTGGAATTCGACCATTTGAGAGCACTCTGTCGTGAACAGCGGCCGTTGGAATTTGAGATTTGGAAGTTTGTTGGTGTTTGGTGCTTGGTGTTTGGTGCTTCGACCGCGAGCCACAGGATTCCAAACGCCTTTGCCTGCAGGGTAGTTGCGTTTTCATCACACCTTCTCCGGTTGCAGCTTTCCGAGCAATCCCGCCGGGCGGAAAAGCAGAACGAGAATCAAGATGGCAAAGGCGATGCCGTCGCGATAAGGAGAGATCGCTGGTATGCCGCCGGCAACAGTTTCGACTAATCCCAACAGCACTCCACCGAGCGCCGCACCGGGTAGGTTGCCAATGCCCCCGAAAACCGCCGCCACAAACGCTTTCAATCCGGTTTGTACGCCCATGAGGGGATCGATGCTGGCGTAGCTCATGGCGAACAGAATTCCACCCGCCGCGGCCAGGGCCGAACCCAGGCCAAAGGTGAACGAGATGACGAGGTTCACGTTGATGCCCATCAACGCCGCGGCTTTTTCGTTGAACGATACGGCGCGCATCGCGGTGCCGATTTTCGTTCTCTGGACGATGAACGTCAACGTGATGAGCAGCAGCAGCGTCGTGACGACGACAATGAGTTGCGTGCTGTTGATGACGAAGTTGCTGATGTGCCAGGTCGTGTTGGGCAGCAAATCCGGAAACCGGCGCGGTGCTGCGCCAAACACCGCCTTGTGCTGGCAGGCGTATTCAAGGAAGAGCGACACGCCGATGGCTGTGATGAGAACAATGAGCTTGGGACGATTGCGCAACGGCCGATACGCCAGGAACTCAATCAAAATGCCGATGGCCGCGCAGATCAGCATCGCCAACACCAACACCAGCGCAGCGTTCAAATAGGATTGCGCGGGCAATACGCGATTAACGACCGGCGCGAGAAAGTATCCGGCGAACGCGCCCAGCATGAAAACGTCACCGTGCGCGAAGTTGATGAACCGCAATACACCATAGACCATCGTGTAACCAAGGGCGATGAGCGCGTAGATGGCGCCGAGGGCGAGGCCGTTGGTGAGTTGCTGAAGAACTTCGCCCAAGTGAAACTTTCGTTAGGGCGAAACGGTTTCCAGATACACGAACTTTCCACCCTTCACCTGCAAAATGACCGCTGACTTCACGGCGTCGCGGTTTTCGTTGATCTTGATTCGGCCGGTCACGGCATCGAAATCTTTGGTCGCGGCCAATGCGTCGCGGACCTTCGCGCCCTCGATCGATCCTGCGCGTTTCATCGCTTCAATCAGGAGGATGGCGGAATCGTAACCGCACGCCGCCAACGCATCGGGGACTTTTCCGTTCCAGCGCTTCTTATAACTCTCAACGAATTTTTTGCTCTTCTCCGACCCGACATCGGGAGAGTAGTGGGTGGAAAAGTAGTGTCCCTCAACGGCGTCCTTGCCGATCTCGGTCAGCTTCTCGGATTCCCAGCCGTCACCACCGAGCAGCGGCACACTCAATCCAAGCTGCTTCGCCTGGATGGCGATGAGCGCCGCATCGGTGTAATAACCTGGAATAAACACTGCATCCGGATTTGCCGCCTTGATCGCCGTGAGCTGGGCCTTGAAGTCTTTGTCGCCGCCATTAAAGTCCAGTTCCGCGACGATTTGCCCGCCCGTTTTGACGAACTGTTCCTTGAAAAACTGCGCCAATCCTTTGCTGTAGTCACTCTTTACATCGGTGAAGACGGCTACTTTCTTCGCTTTCAGTGTTTGCGTCGCGAAGTTCGCCATGACGGTGCCTTGAAACGGGTCGATGAAGCAGACGCGAAAGATATAGTCACCCGTCTGGGTAACTTTGGGATTCGTCGATGAAGGCGAAACCATCGGCACTTTGTTCTGCTGGCAGATCGGCGCCGCTTCGAGAGAGCGGCTGGATGCTACTTCGCCGAGCATTGCCACCACGCCGTCGCGCGAAATGAGCTTGTTGACCACGGTTTGAGGTTCGCCCGGCTTCGATTGCGTGTCTTCCGTCAGCAATTCGAGTTTTTTGCCGAGCACGCCGCCCGCGGCATTGACCTCCTCGATCGCCATCAACGTCCCCTCGTGCGACGAAATGCCGAAGGTCGCTTCCTTGCCGGTGAGCGACGCG
>DATHKK010000452.1:0-3227 GCA_035489355.1 Candidatus Limnocylindria bacterium | reverse complement strand
AGGTAGTTGCCATCGATGAGAAATTTCGCGTCGCGCTCCTGCGGCGTCATGCGCGCGAGAATTTCCGGCACGAGCAAACTCACGTCGTGATCGATGCGCACGTGAGGCCCGACGTAGCCGGCGGCCGTGATGAATCCCTGGTAGCCGGTGAGCAAATAACTCACGAGCGCGTCGTTCAAATCGAGAACGGGCGGCAGGCAATTGAACGGCCCCTTCGTCAGCGCGCCTTCGCTACCCGCGCCAGTGGTCGAAGGCGATTTGCCCGTGAGCGAGCAAATGAACTCCATGAACAGCTCGGGCAATTCCATGAAGTGAATCGGGTTGAAGACCGCCAGCGAGCGCACGCCCGGCTCGGGGGGATTATTGCGGCGTCCCGGCACCACGACGTTCACCGGCTTGTGGACGGGTTGGCCGAGCGGCACGCGACGTTGGAAGCGCATCGACATGTCGGCCACGTAAGTGTCGCGCGGATGCTCCAGGTCCGGGCGCGGCTGGAGATAGCGCGGGTTCTTCGTCGGCTTGCCGTTGATGACGCGCGGGTGCGATGTCGCGACGAGATAGCTCGCGCCGCCTTTCTCCACGAACTCGCGCACCAGCCGCTGCACCGGCTCGGTGTATTGGCTGAAAGAAATGACGTCCTCCAACATCTCCTCCGCCGTCTCGAGCTTGAGCGGTTCATAGTTGGAGAAAAAATTTCCGCCGCGCGAGAAATCCAGTTCCGCCTGTTTGTCGTAGCCGCGATGAATCGCGTCATCCGGCCGCTGGAATAGTCGGTTCTCACAGTTCTTCGAGAACTTCACCGCCAGCGAATGGTATTGCGGATTGAGTCCGGCGACTTTCGCCGTCGGCACCACAACGCTCGCCGTGATGTCGTCCTCCATCTGGATTTTCGCCGCGGGATGAAAGTCGCTACGCAAGCCAAACGTCCGCCACGAACCATCCGCCTCGTAACCCACGCGCACGTAGCTCGCGAGCAACTTGCGGTTTTCGAACTTCAATTCATTCCCCGGCACGCCGTTGATCACGTCCACGCTGAAGTGGCTGCGCCAGTCGTCGCCCCATTCAGGCTTGTAGAAACGCTTCACGACGAAGAGCAATTCCTTCACATGCTGCGGGATGCCGCGCAGCCACGCGTTGTAGTCGGTCGAATATTCGCGCGACGCTGGTGTGAGCAATTTGATCACCGAGCCGATGCTCCGTTCCGCGCTGAGAATCGCCCGCGAGTCCTTGTTGTTCTTCGCCGGGTCTTTGAAACGGTTGGAATAGTTGCGTTTGATCAACTCATCCACCAGCACGAAGTCCTTTTTGAAATCCACGACGAAGACCGGCCCCTGGAGAATGGAATCCGTGACCGCCTTGGAAATTTCCGACTTCCCGCCGCCGCTCACCGTGCACGGCTTGTGGCAGAAGACGCCTTCGCCCACGGTGCCCACGAGCCGCCATGTCTTCGTGTTGGGAATGCACTCCATGTGGACCTTGTAGCCCGACGGCCGCACGTAAACTTTTCCCGGCAACAGTTTCATGCTCTGCATTCCCCCGCCATTCGGCCAACTCACCTTTTGTGCGCGCAGATCGAACTGCACGTGTTCGCTCACGTAAATCACATCGGGAATTCTCTTGTCGATGGCATAACCCTCGGGCTTCACGTCCATCAACTCACCGTAGAGTTTCACCACTTCCTCGAACGAATAATCCAGTTGCGGCATGTGCTTGCGCCCGATCATCTCCTCGCCCAAATCGTAACTCGGGAACACCAACGCGCCGCCCGCGTGCTCCTCCTCGGCGAGGCCGAACAGATTCGCCGCGTAACTGATCTGCGTTTTGACCTCCTTCTTGCAGTAGCCGAAATAATTGTCCGCGATGATCGTCACGACCACGCCGCGTTCATCGCGCGCCGTCAGCTTGAATGCGTTGCCATTGTTGTAGAGTTCATCCTCACTCTTCCAGCACATGCCGTCGCGACGCTGGCGCTCCGTCGCGTCGTTCCATTGCGGCAGGCCCACGTCGCGCTTCTTCACGCGGATGAGATGCGGCGCCAGGATCACGCAACCTGTGTGACCCGTCCAATGCTCCACATCCAGGCCCGCGTCATTCTCCGGCAGGAATGGATCGCCGCCGTTGCCGAAAATGATCTCCACGAAATCCAGATTGCTCACCAGATTTCCCGGCGCGAAGAAACGCGTCTCCATCGTCTTTTGCGCAATGAATCCCGGCACCTCCGGCACCACGATGGGCCGCAACAGCAGCGACACGAAGCAACGCGCTTCGCCATCAATGTGCTGCCGGTTTGCAACCGGCAGGGACTGTGACAAACGAGACGCGTCCGGATTTCCCGCCATCGGCCGGGCTAAAGTTGCTTCTGCCGGTGGCGAACCGGCAGCACGCTGTGATGCGGTGAACGGCAGCCTCATCAAATCCTCCGGCGGATTCATCGCGCGCTGCAGCAGTTCGGCGAACGTCCGTTTCGGCACCGCCTTCTTGTCATCGGGAATCGGCAGCCCGCCCTCCGTCACGTGAAACACGCCTTCGGTCGTGCGCCGATCGCTCCTCGGGTTGTGCAGCACGCCCTGCTTCACGCGAAACGATGTGAGGATGTCCGACGTGAAAATATCCTGATCCGGCGGCAGCGATAGCGCGCGCCCCACGCCCGCGCGGTCCAGCACGAACGTGCGCCACGGCAGCTTCGGCGCGAGACCCGTCTCGTAGAGATAATCGTCGAGGAACTGCTGGATGCGCCAATCCGCGGGGCAAAGATAATTGGCTAGCAACCGCTCGGTCTCGCGCTGATGCTGGAGCAACGCCGACACGAGTTCCTGGAACTGGGCGTCCTCCGCCGCGCGCGCCGTGGGGCAGCCGAGCGCGGCGAGTTTCAGGTTGATGTACTGCCAGAGTCTTTTCTCGGATTCAGGGATTGCACGCAACGCACTCACGGGCGGCGACGATAGCGGCAGCAGAAAACGAAGCAAGCGCGCACGCCGAAGAGGCAGGTGAAATCAATGAGTGACTGGATTGAATGGATTTCCCGGATGGCGAAGACGCCGATCAGGCTCCCTAAGTCCGGGTTGTAGCCGCCATCAGGAGGCGGGCGCCTCCAACCCTTCGAGAATCCCGTTTCGAACGGGTGGCTACGCGAGAATCCCCTTCACCACGTTGCCGGCAACATCTGTGAGCCGATAGTCGCGCCCCTCGAATTTGTAAGTCAGCTTCGTGTGATCGATGCCGAGCAG
>DATHKK010000451.1:0-2888 GCA_035489355.1 Candidatus Limnocylindria bacterium | reverse complement strand
GGGGCCGACGTCCACGCCGAGCATCTTCATCGTGGCTTTGGCCGCGCCCATGAAGCCGCGCGGCGCGAGCGTGGCGACGAGTTGCACGGAGCGGAACTGTTCCTCGCGCGCCGTGGCCAGATCGCCGGCGGCGAAGGAACGCATGATGCGATGATAAATCGGCGCGGCGAAATTATACGTGCTGCCCACCGCCCCGATGGCGCCGATCGCGAGCGCGGCCAGCAAGTATTCATCGCAACCCCACGGGATGCTGAATGCGCCGCCATCCACGCGCAGACATTGCTGATACGTCATGAGGTCAGGGTTCGTGAACTTCAGCCCGGCGAGATTCGGAATGCGCTCACGCGCCTGGACGAGGAACTCTGACGCCGAGAGCGAGAGTCCGGTCATCGAAGGGATGTCGTAATAAAAGAAAGGCAACTCCGGTGCGGCCGAGGCAATGTCGGCGCAGCAATCCACCAGCGCGGCAACGTGGCGCGGCCTGAAATAACTCGGCGCGAGCGCGCTGATCGCAGCGGCTCCCAGCGCTTGCGCCTGGCCCGCGAGCGCGAGCGCGTCCGCGAGACAATTCCCGCCGACGTGGACGATGACTTTCAACTCCGAACCGCGCGTCACTTCGATCCAACGCTTTGCCAGCGCGTGCCGTTCCTCGACCGTGAGCGAATGACTCTCGCCGGTGGTCCCGCAGATGAACGCAAACTTCACCTCATGGGCCAGCAAGTGCGCCGCCTGTTTCTCCACAATGGCCAGATGGAGTGAACCGTCGGGGTGAAACGGCGAATGCGTGGCGGCAACCAAACCGGTGATGGGGAATTGGATCATCTTAATGTGATGGAGCTTCGACCGTGACCGCCGTCTTGATGGAGTTGGCGATGAAGCAGCCTTCGTGGGCGCGGTGGTGAAGTTGTTCGAGTTCGCCCGCGGTCGGCACCTTTTCACCGCTCCAAGTGATGCGCGGGTGAAGAGTCGCGGCACTGACCCACGGAACGCCGCGTTCATTCTTCGCCATGACGCCGATCGCTGCATCTTCATAGCTGTCCGCCTGAAAACCTTCGCGCGCGGCGAGCCAGAGAAAGACGAGCATGTGGCAACTCGAGATCGAAGCGACGAAAGCTTCTTCCGGATCAACGTTCGCCGGGTTGGACCACGGTGCCGGAACATTGGACGGTGCGGGCGATGCTGGCACCACGGCGCCGCCGTCGAACGTCCACGAGTGTTCGCGCGAATACTGGCCCTTCACGAAATCCGGGCCGGTGCGGCTCCAACGGATGGTGGCTTTGTGTTCCGACATAATTCAATGAGGCCATTTGTGTTCTCGCCGACGCGACGAAATCAATGCTCAACATTTGCTTTCCTGCTTCGGACGAATGAGCAGCACCAAAACTACGGAGATGACAGCGGCGCCAGCGAAAGCGCCGAAGATGACATTGAGCGGCACCTTCGCATCACGCATCGCACCAAATCCCCAGTCCGCGAAGCCGCCGCAACTGATGCTGACGAGGTTCATGATGCCATAGCCGGTGGCGCGAAGTTCAGGACGGACGATCTGGCAAAGGATGGGCATGTTGTTGCAATCGAAAAAGCCCCAGCCCAATCCGAAGAGCGCGAGAAATGCGATGGCAGTGAACAGAGTTTTTGCTTCACCCACGCCGAACAGCGCCGGGACGATGAGGCTGACGCCAATCGCGCTCACAAAAATTCTGCCCCGCTGGTTCTGGCGCATCCAGCGATCCGCAAGCCAACCGCCCAGGATTGCTCCAAGGATCGCCGCGGCCTGCCAGTAGAGCGTAGCGGATACGCCTGCTTTGCCCTGGCCGATGTTGAATTGCTGTTTGAGAATGGCCGGCATCCAGTCGCGCACCACCCACGCTGCGAGCGCAGGCAAGGTGAAATAGAGCGCGAGCAGAATGAAAGATGGATTGCTCAGAAGCTCTCGCGCGGATTGAACGGCCGAGTTTTTGGACGCGGCGATCGAGAGTGCGGACTTCGGAGCGTCGCGCAGGAGAAGCGCCAGCGGCACGGCGTAAAGCATTCCCGCAATCCCGCACGCATCGAAGGCGAAGCGCCAGCCAAGTTGCGAATCGGCGACGTAGCCGCTGAAGCCGCCGATGATCACGCCGATGTAAATCGCCATCTGGTGCAGACCCACCGCGCGCGAACGGGTTTGACCGGTGTGGTAATCCGCGATCATCGCAAGCGCGGCCGGGATGTAGAACGCTTCACTGATGCCCATCAGGGAACGCGTCCACAGCAAGCCGTCGTAGGTTGAGACGTGGCCCGTGATCCACGTCACGGCGGACCAGACGAAGAGGCTTCCGCAAATAGTGAAGCGCCGGCTGAAACGGTCGGCGATGTAGCCGCCGATCGGACTGAGAAACGCATACACCCACTTGAATTGGCCGAGCATTTTCCCCCAGTTCGCCTCCGAGCCAATGTCGGGAATGCTCGCCATCACGGAAAATTTCATCGAAGCCAGCATTTGCCGATCGAGATAATTCAGGAGCGCGACAGGCCAGAGCAACGCGACGACAAGCCACGCGGTGCGCGCAAGAGAGGGATTGGCAGGTGAAGGGCTGGTCATGGTGCCCGACTAGGAATCGCCCAAACTTCAGGGGAACGGACGCCGGGGCGCACTTCACCGCTGGGCACGACGAACAAGTTGTTCCACTCGATGCAGGGCGTGGTGGCGCGCGGGGCCGGGACTTCGCCGGCTTCGCGCCAGCGGTCGTGTGCGAAGTCGTAGGCGAGAATGGTGCGTGGCCAGCCGGGATGTTTTTCGATGGGTTGAAAACTGGCGAGCGAGCCGTCATCGCCGGCGAGGAGCAGTGCTTCGCCGTTCAGGATTGGAGCGGGTGAGGGCGCGGCAGCGATCGGTTTTGGCAAAGCCG
>DATHKK010000450.1:0-2347 GCA_035489355.1 Candidatus Limnocylindria bacterium | reverse complement strand
GACATCCTTGGCGCCGGGCGTGGCGAGAAAGCTCAGCGGCTTGCCCTCGAAAACCAGCGCGGCGTAAGCAGCGTCGTGAATCACCACGATGTTATTTTGCTTCGCAAAGTCCACGACCCGCGCGAAAAATTCTGGCGTGGCGCTGGCGCCCGTCGGGTTGTTTGGATAATTGATCACCAGCACTTTCGCTTTCACCAATACTTCCCGAGGAATGCTGTCGAGATCCGGCAAAAACCCTCTCTCGGCGGTCAGCGGAAGATTGTGGACCAAACCGCCGTAATACTTCACGTGCGTGCCGAAGACCGGATAGCCCGGCGTTGTCATCAACACGTAATCACCCGGATTAATCAGTGCCGCGGGTAGAATCGACAACGCCGCCTTGCTGCCGATAGAGTGCATCACTTCGGTTTCCGGATTGATTCCCCTGACTCCGCAAACTCGCTCCAAGTATCGTGCCGCGGACTCCTTCAACACGATGTCGCCATTGTCCGCATAGCCACGGTTCTCTGGCTTGCGGGCTTCCTCATGAAGTTTATCCACGACCTCGGGAAACGCCATCTCGTCCGGCTCGCCCACACCCATGTCGATGATTTCCGCGCCGGGATTCGCCGCCAGCGCGGCGCGTTTGGCGCGCTTGATCTTTTCAAACTTATAAATAGCCGTGGACTTTCCGTACTGGCGGCCGCCGATGCGTTCGGCAAATAGATTTTGGATGAACGATTCCGACATAAGCCGCAGACGGTAACGAAAGGGCTGATCCGACGCAAGTAAGGCGCTGCTCTTCAGCGTCAAAACTGCGGCGCCAGACGAACGTACATGCATCTCAAAGGCAAAGATCGCGCCGTCCGTTTTCCAATTGTGAATTCCGTCGTGCGCCTTTTAACTAGCCCTCGCTCACGCGCACCGAACTATGCCGCTCAACCGAGGGACGCAGAAACAAATTGCCCAGCGTTTCAAGGGCAACCTCGACTATTTTCGCAAGCCCCATTACTGGCGTAAGCTGCGCTTTCTCACCATCCTGATTGTTTGTCTCGCTGGCAGCGCGGTCATGGCGTGGTTTTTCTTTCGCGGTTCGGCGCAGATGTACAACCCCGGCCCGATCTCGCAGCATCATGCGCGGTTCGCCAGCGACTGCTCGCAATGTCATGAGCCGCTCAGGAAGTCTCTGGCCGGCGCGACCTTGAAGCTGAGCAATGAAGGCATCGATCAAAGGTGCGAGAACTGCCATGTGCGCCATTCTTTCCATCAGCCGAATGTCGTTCACGATCGCTCCTGCACGGCGTGTCACCAGGAGCATCAGGGCAGCGGGCCGATGGCCGCGCTGGGCGACTCGCAGTGCGTGCGTTGTCACGGCGACGCACATGAGATGGCGACTTCCGCGGAAAAGGGAAAAACCCTTTCCGCCGCAGCATTCGATTATCGTCCTGATGTCGGTTGGAAAACTTTCAAAGCACCGCGTCCCGCCGATGGCTTCACGGCGGCCTTCACGAGTTTTGCGAAGGATCATCCCGAGTTCCGTCTGATTGCGGACAAGCTTCGCGAAACCAACACGCTGAAGTTCAATCATCGACGCCACCTGGCGGATACGAATGACATCCCACTCGTCAGCGGGCGCCCAATCGATTGCGCGTTTTGTCATCAACCTGGTCCGGGCGGAGCCTTCTTCCAAAAAATTTCCTACGAACAGAATTGCCGCGTTTGCCACGGCCTGCAATTTGATGACACGGCCCCCACATTGACGCTACCCCATGGCCGCGCCGAACACGTGCGCGCGTTTTTGCGCAGCCTGCCGACGCACTACGCAGAACTGGCGCGCGCTGACGCCAACAAAACTTCCACGGACGTGGATGAATTTGTGACCAAGCAGATGCTTCGTCTGCGCGAACAGTTCGTGGACGGGACGAATCTCGAACGTGAAATTTTCTTCACCGATCTGCGCAAGAGTCCGGATGGCCGGACGAAGTTCGACGGCTGCGCGACCTGTCACGAAGTGAAACTCAACAGCGCCGCGGCTCCAGTGATCACGCAACCTACCATGCCGGATCGCTGGATGATGCGCGCCCGTTTCGATCACTCGAAGCACACGAGCGTAGCGTGCGTGAAATGTCACCATGCCACGAGGAGCGCGGACACGGCGGACATCATCATGCCCGCAAAGTCGTCGTGTGTGGAGTGTCACAGCCCGCAGGAACGCGTCGCGAGCAACTGCTCGTTCTGCCACAGCTACCATCCGCAGACTTCAAAAGATGGATTTGGAACTCAGGAACTCAGGAGTTCCAGGTGAGTTGATCACATGTCAGGATTTCTTGGGAACTTTGCGTAAGGCAATCGCGCCCCACGATACTGC
>DATHKK010000449.1:0-6678 GCA_035489355.1 Candidatus Limnocylindria bacterium | reverse complement strand
CGAGTTGAGCGAAGAATCGCAGCAGTACTTTCTCCGTGAAAGCCGCGTGCTGCGGCAGCGAAAATTGAAGATAGCCTTCGGACGAGCCGCCCGATGAGTTCATCTTCAATTCGATCTGCGCTTCGGAACCAAAGTTCTTTTTCTCGGATCCCGAGCGCACGAAGGTGTCCGCCAGCGGCGTCACTGATGTCAGAATCGCGGCGTGAACGCACGCCGTCATCAAGAGGGTTGCCGCCGTGGCCGTGAGCCGCTTCCGCCAAACTTTGCCGATCGTCATTTTCTCCTGCTCCTGTGTAAGTCGTTTGCTTCGTCCGGCGCGGACAAGCCCGCGCCCGATCGATGAGGGGCAATGATTCAGCGGCAAAATGGAGAAGGCTCTTTAGAGCCATGATGTGATCATGGAAGGCCATCGCGGAGCAATGCGGTGATGGCAGCCGTGGGATTTATCCCACGGTGAACAGATTCCAGAACGTCGCGCGTCGTGGAGCGACGTTTGAGCTTTGCCTCCGATCTTCAATCGTCGCTCCGCGACTGTCGGTTGGATGCTTCGAAAACCGGGTAGCAACAAAGCTTCTTACAACTCCACCCATTGCTTGATCTCCGCGGAATGCACCGCGGCATCCATGACCTTCTGGGCCGCCGCACCATCGTGGAAACTCGGAGAACAGGGGCGCTGAGCACGAATGGCTTCGATGAATTCCCACGCCTGATCGTAGCGAAATGTGATCAACGGATCACCCTGGCCGGGATCGCGCGGCGAGGTAGGGACTTTCCAGAACTCGCGCGGGATTTCAATTGTCTCCAGACCCGGTCCGCCGGCTTTCCCCGTTTGAAGCGTGTTCCATGATCCGGTCGTGAAAACGTAAGAGCGTTCGCTGCCATTGATCTCCACGTAATCGAGACTCCGCCAGCTCTCGTTCCGACCGCTGGCGAGCTTCGAGCTTTCGAGCACACCGCTCGCGTCGTTCTTAAACTCAGCCAGAATGGCAGCCCAATCATCCGTGTCGTTCGGCTGGCCGCCGCGAAGAGGCGTCAGATTTTTCACGTTGGCCACGAGGCGCTTCATCGGGCCAACGAGATGATGCGCGAAATCAATGCGATGCGAGAGCATGTCGCCCAGTTCACCCGTGCCCGCGAGCTTCTTCACCTGGCGCCAGCCGAGATTGCGCGTGCCCCAATCCTGAAGCCGACACGAGCGATAGTGATACGGCGTGCCGAGATCGCCGCGTGTGATGAGGTGAGACAGGTAGCGCATCGACGGCACAAAGCGATACGTGAAGGCCGTCATGTGGCGCACGCCAGCTTTGTCCGCCGCGTCGGCCATCGCCTTCGCATCGGCGTAATTCAGTGCGAGCGGCTTCTCGCACATCACGTGTTTGCCCGCCGCAATGGCGGCGTGCGCAATCGCCGGATGCACGATGTTCGGTGTGGCAATGATCACTGCGTGAACGTCATCACGGTTCACGATCTCATTGTAATCCGTGGAGGTGATGCTCACGCCGGTCTGTTGGCGAGCCGCTTCGAGTCCAGCGGGATTGGTGTCGCACAGCGCCACAACCTTCACGTCAGGACAAAGCGCGAGTCCGGGCAAATGATTCTGCAGCGTGATGCCGCCGCAGCCGATAATGGCAACGCCAAGTGGTTTCATTGAATGAGGGCGGACTATGGAAGAGCAACGGGCGCAAACACAATTTCAAAGCGGACCGTCAGGTAATCACATCAACGCCGTCAGTTGTTTCCTCAACAAACCGTTATTCACGATGAGCCGATAAGCGTGCGGTTCGCCGGGCATTGGCTCATGAAAAAACTCGCCGCCGGCGCATTCCACGATGAGGCCGCCGGCCGCGATGTCCCACAAGCGCACGCCAGCTTCGAGATACGCATCGTGGCGTCCGCAAGCGGAGTAGGTGAGCGAAAGAGCCGCCGCGCCCATCATGCGCACTTTGCGTACGCGGTGAATGAGCCGGTTCATGGTGGGAAGCATTTGCGTGAGCGTGTCCGTGCGTTTGGAAAAACCAATTCCGACAACGGCTTCCGCCAGCGTCGCACGTTTGCTGACGTTGATGACGCGATCATTGAGGAAAGCTTTGCCACCGTGCGTCGCCGTCCATAATTCATCAACGAACGGATCGTAAACGACGCCGAGCAATGTGGAGTAACCATCCGTCGTAACGCTGTGCCGTCCGTTAGTTTTGGACTTTTTGACTTCACCTTTTTCCTGGAGCGCGATGGACGCGCACGCGTGCGGAATGCCGTAAGCGAAGTTCACCGTGCCGTCGATCGGATCGATGACCCAACGATATTCGGAAGCCGCATCCCCACTATCACCTTCTTCGCCCAACACGGAAATTTTCGGAAAGGCCGCGGCGAGTTTCTTTTCGATGAGTTCCTGGCACTTCACGTCCAGTTCGAGCTTGATGTCGTATTGAGCCATCTCGTTGACCTTCTTCGGCTCGTGGAAGTTCTTCTTCATCAACCCGCCGGCGGCCCGCGCGGCTTTTACGGCCACATCCAGAGCGCGTTTCTGTTCGGATGACTTCATGGCCGCGAGAGTAAGAGAGCGCCGCGTGGATTTGCAACCAAGGGAACAAAGAGGTGCAACTCGTTTTGAATTTGGACCTCGCGAACTCAGGCGCAGACCAGAAGGGGAAAGGCGAATTTCCTGAGTTCCTGAGTTCCAAATAATAATTCCACCGGTTGCAAACCAACGGTGGATTAAGGCACATTGCGCGCGCTCGGCTGTCGCGGAAAACCAGCCGGTGCATCACGAACAAAACCGCATGACGACAGAACTGACCTTCTCCGGCTTCACCACGCAATTGCGTGAGTTTATTCGCGGCTGCGAGATAGAGGCGCCTTCCACTGACGCCAGGTTCAACGAACTCGCGCTGGCATTGTTTCAACTCCAGTTCCAACACAACGCCGCGTATCGACGGTTATGCGACGCGAAGCGCATGACACCAATACAAGTGCAGGACTGGCGCAACATTCCCGCAGCGCCGGCCTCCGCGTTCAAGGAAATGGAACTGACCAGTCTCTCGCCGGAGGAACGGACGACAATCTTCTTCTCCAGCGGCACCACCGCCCAGCGTAGCAGCCGGCATTTCCATTCCGCCGAATCACTTTCCATTTACGAAGCGTCGTTATTGCCGTGGTTCGAACGGCACTTGCTCGCGGACGTTAATGAACTCGTCGATGAGCAACTGCTCGGCCCGCTCGATAAACTGCGCCTGCTCGCTCTGACACCAGCGCCCAATCTCGCGCCAAACTCTTCGCTCGTTCACATGTTCGATACCGTGCGCCGCGAATTCGGCTCGCGCGATTCGCTCTTCGCTGGACGCGTTGACCCGAGCGGCGCGTGGACGCTCGACATGGATGCGACGCTGTTCGCGATTCGGAAATCGATGTGCGCGAATCGTCCGCTCGTGCTACTCGGCACAGCCTTCAACTTCGTTCATCTGTTGGATCACTTCGCGACCAATAACATGCGCTACCGTCTTGCCCAAGGTTCTCGCGTGCTGGAGACCGGCGGCTACAAAGGCCAATCGCGCGAAGTCTCGAAGACTGAACTGCACGCGCTGATCAAAAAGCACCTCGGCATTACATCGGAATACATCGTGACGGAGTACGGGATGAGCGAGCTGAGTTCGCAGGCGTATGATCACGTGGTGAGCGCAGGTAGGGCAGGCTGTCCTCAGCCAGCCGCCGAACTTGCCGCCGCGGCCCGGCGCGGTGAGGACACCCCGCCCCCCCCATGTATTTTTCGTTTTCCGCCCTGGGCGCGAGCACAGATTATCTCACCCGAAAACGGCCAGGAAGTTTCTGAAGGCGAAACCGGGTTGATTCGCATTTTCGACTTGGCGAATGTGCGCAGCGTGATGGCCATTCAAACGGAAGACTTGGGCGTGCGCCACGGCGCTGGCTTTGAATTGATTGGCCGCGCGGCGCAGACCGAGCCGCGCGGCTGCTCGCTGATGAGTGTCAATCAAACCGAATGAACTTTTCCGTCTCCAGGTCAGCCGAGCACTTCTGATCACTGATGAGCGCGCCCCATGACCATCGAACTCGCACTCTTATTCTCGCCGGCGTGCTGCACGCGTTCACGCACATTTACCAGACGGCGTTGATCCCGTTGTACCTGCCCATCCAAAAGTTTTATCACCGAGACACGGTGGATGATGCCACGTTGATGGTGACTGCGATGTTGGTGGCGTATTTTCTTCCCAGCTACGCGATGGGAATTCTGGCCGACCGCTTCAGCCGCAAAAAGCTGTTGAGTTGTGGTCTCGCGATCAATGCGCTCGGCTTCATCGGTCTGGCGATTGCGCCCACTTATCCGATGGCGCTTACTTGCGTCATCCTCGCGGGCTTTGGCGGAAGTTTTTTTCATCCGGCGGCGACGGCGCTCATCGCGCGATTGTATCCCGCGGGCACCGGTCGCGCGCTCGGGTTCCTCGGTATCGGCGCGAGCGTCGGATTTTGTATCGGGCCGCTTTATGCGGGCTGGCGCGCAGCACAGGCGAATGACTGGCGCGCTCCCGTGTTGGAACTCGGCATCATTGGATTCGTGGGCGCCATTTTCTTCGCTTGGCTCGCGACGGAACACGCATCCGATGAATTGGAACTTGGTCCTGGCACGGCGAAGAAAAGGAAAGAACCCATGTTCCCCACGCCCGCGCTCTGGATCATGTTCATCGCGGCGGCCTTCATTTTTCTGCTGCGTGATTTCGCCGGCAGCAGCATGGGCACGGTCGGCTCGCTGTTCCTTCAAAAGGCGCGCGGGTTCGGTGTGCAGAAGACGGGTTGGGCCATCAGCTTGATCTTTATCGCCTCGGCCGTAAGCAATCCGGTATTCGGCCACTTCAGCGATCGTTCGCGTCTCAAATGGGCAGCGGGCTTGATCGTCATCTCCGCCACTCTCATCGCGATTTTCCCCCATGTGCCGACGCCATGGATCATTCCCACGCTCATCGTGTACGGATTCTTCTTCCTGGCGAGTTACCCAATCGTCGAAGCTGCCCTGATGGAATCCGTGCCGGACGCCGTGCGCGGGCGCGTGTTCGGATTGTTCATCACTATTGGCGGACTGCTGGGAAACCTGTCGCACTGGCTCGTTGGTCATTGGGTGGTGAGCTTCGGATCGCGGGCGAACGACGTGCGCCCGTACTATTCGCTCTACGGCTGGCTCGCCGTATTTCTTTTGCTCTCTCTCGGCGGGTTGCCCTGCCTGCGAGCAATTCGCAAACGGGAAATAGTTGTGCAAACCATCGCGCCGGACGAAACGCCCCACGCGACGCTGCCATGAATTTGCCGAACTATTTCATCGCCGATCTGCCGCGCGAACACGCCATCACGCCGACGCTCGTGACGGAGGCGTGCCAGACGTTGAAGCGTAATCGCGAGCATTATCTCGCCGGGCGCGCGACCAGCAGCATCGTGGGCGTGCTGAGCGCGACGGCGCAAAGCTGGCTCGAATCTAACAATCCATTTCGTCAGCTCGCGCTCGCACGCGGCGTCGCTGAAACCGGTTTCAGCGAACCCACTCTGGCGCGCGGATTGGATTCATTCTTCAAGCAATTCACCGCCGACAATCTCAACGCGCTGATTGCCCAGGACCTCGGGCACATCGAGCGCCTCGATCGGTTCACCACCGACCGAATCTCAAACACAGCGGCGCTGGCGCGCGGACCAGAACTGCTCGTTCACATTGCGGCGGGGAACATTCCAAACCCGGCGATCTTCAGCATCGTGCTCGGTTTCCTAACGCGCTCGGCGCAATTCGTAAAATGCGCACGCGAAACGTCGCTGCTGCCGCGCCTCTTCGCCCATTCCATTTACGAGTTGGAACCGAAACTGGCGTCGTGCCTGGAAATCGCCGAGTGGCCGGGCGGAACGGAGCCGTTCGAACAGGCGCTGTTCGCCGAAGCCGATTACGTCACCGCCACTGGCTCCGACGAAACCCTCAGCGCGATTCGCACACGGCTGCCGGCGCGAACTCGTTTCATCGGCTACGGCCATCGCGTCAGCTTGGGCTACATTACCAGCGATGCGCTGGCGCGTTATGAATTGAAGAAGACGGTGCAGAACGCGGCGAAAGACGTGGCGGCGTGGGATCAACTCGGCTGTCTTTCACCGCACGTTCTCTACGTCGAACACGGCAGCTCCGTCTCCGCGGAACAGTTTGCGGAAATGCTGGCGAATGAATTTGCCACGATCGAATCACGGGAACCGCGCGGCAAACTTTTGCCGCAGGACGCGGCCGCCATCGCGCTCAAGCGCAGCTTTTACGAAGTGCGTTCCGCCGCCGCGGGTGATGTGAAACTATGGCAGAGCGAGAATTCAACTGCGTGGACCGTGGTGTATGAAGCTGATCCTCAGTTCCAGATCTCGTGCTTGAATCGTTTTGTCTATGTGAAATCGGCGTCCGACCTCACCGAAGCGCTCCGCTATTGTGAACCTTTGCGCGGGCAGGTTTCGACCGTGGGTCTTGCTGCCAGCGGCGACCGCGCGCAACAACTCGCCACGCAACTCGCGCGCTGGGGCGTGACGCGCGTGTGCCGCCTGGGCGAAATGCAAAACCCACCGCTCACCTGGCGGCACGATGGACGGCCCGCACTGGGAGATTTGATCACCTGGACGGATTGGGAGAGTTGAACTGGAGAAACTTTGAATTTGGAA
>DATHKK010000448.1:0-2315 GCA_035489355.1 Candidatus Limnocylindria bacterium | reverse complement strand
CTGGGTCAGGTCGAATAAACCAATCAAGTCCCGGAGGGACGAAAGGGATGTTCGCATCTCCGCAGTCCACAGATTTCTTTCGTCCCTGCCGGGACTTCATTTGCTTCGTCGGGCGCGTGCCCAGCCATAAATGGCTGGGCTATTTTCGATGCGAATTGCGCCGAACCGAACATTGATTTGCAACAACGCATCACTATTTTGAAATCATCATGCACTCCTTCAACTCCTGCCTGATGCATTGCGTGTTCTCCACCAAGGAACGCCGGCCATTCCTTACCTCATCCATCCGCGAACGGCTCTGGCCTTATCTTGGCGGCATCGCGCGCGAGAATGACATGAAAGCCCTCGCCATCGGCGGCGTGGCGGACCATGCGCATTTGCTCTTGAGCTTGCCCGCCGCTCTTTCGGTTTCCAAAGCGATGCAATTGTTGAAGGGCAATTCCTCGAAATGGCTGCGGGAAACATTTCCCGAACTCCGGTCCCAGAGCTTCGCGTGGCAGGAAGGATTTGGTGCATTCAGCATCGGCATCTCGGGCGTGCCCGATACGGTTCATTACATCCAGACACAGGAGGAGCATCATCGGAAGAAAAGTTTCCAAGATGAGTTGAAGGCGATCTTGAAGAAGCACGGAATGGCGATCGATCCGGGGATGGAGTGAAGTTCTTTCGTCCCTGCGGGACTTGGAAAATTTGTTAGGGCGAGTTACCCAGCCCTAAAGGGCTGGGCTATTTTCAGCGGGAACTGATCTCTTTATCTCGAACGATGCATCCTGTGGTTAACTATCGCGCCACGGTCAGGCCGGCATTGGGCGGCGCCTTTGCCAGCCTCGTCATCTGTTCGAGGCGTTGCTCCTTCTTGAGCGCGCTCAGCGCCTTGGCTTCAGCGTAGAACTTCGGCAGGTCGCCGTTGTTTTGCGCGAGCAATTGTTGGAACGCGGGCACGAGCGTGTAGTAGGCGGCCACGGTGTTCAGTTGCGCATTGTTGATGGGGCGCTTGAACCAGTGATCGTAGCCGGCATAGCCGCCCCACCCTGCCTTGAGCTGCTCGTAGTCGGCGCGGAGCTTCGCGATGACTTGCTCCTTCTCCGAGCGCTTGGCGGCGACGAGTGTTTCGCTGCCAGGCTTTTCCACCGTGCGCGGCGCGTGGGCGGATTCTTCGCCATAGATTTGCTTCAAGTCCTCGCGGGCCTGCATCACGAGCGCGACGAATTGGTCCTTGCGCCGCAGTTGCGTCTCATAATCCGCGCGCGTCTTCGCGTCGCCGTGGACGGCCATCCAGCGGCGCACGCCTTCCTCGCCGACGGCGGTGGCAAAGGCTTCGTTGAAATCGGTGTCGCCTTTCGCGAAAACGCGCTGGTGGGCGAGTTCGTGAAAGAGAATTTCCGCGAGATCGGTGGGCGTGTTGTCGATGAACGTGTTGAGCACCGGGTCCTTGAACCAGCCGAGCGTCGAGTAGGCGTCCACCCCGCCGACGTAAACGTCATAGCCGTCCTTCACCAACCGCGCGCCGCACTTGCGAGCGTCTTTTTCAGAGAAGAAGCCGCGGTATTTCAATTTGCCCACGACGGGATACCACCACTTCTTCGGCTCAAGCGAGAATTCCGGCGCGGCATAGACATTCCAGACCACGAAGCGGCGTCCGAGGTCGGCGTAGCTGGCGTAGTGGCCGTCGGTCTTGAGACTCAGTTCGCGCTCGGCGAATTCCCGAATATCGAGAACAAGCTGAAGTTTCTCGCGCAACGCTGTGTTGGTATCAGGGCGGGCAAGCACCGCTGAAATCGGTTCCTGCTTGGAGAAAATCTCATACTGGCCCGCGGCGGCTTGTTGATAGTAACCCACCGTGTTGCAACCCGTGACGAAGACGGCGACGGCGAGAAAAATCAGCGCGTGCCGGCGGAAACGGCGGCGCTTGACGGAAGTTGTCGGAGCTGACGGCGACATGTGAGCGCATTCCGTAAACCAGATCGGCGGGAATGGCAATTGTCGGAGTGAAGAAAACGCTGGGAAGTCAGTGGCGTTTCAAGCCCGGAGTCCCGAAGCCAAGTTACTCTGGATATAGGTGGCACGGGCTACCAGCCCGTGCGGCGCGGCAACCTGCCGTACCGAAGTGGAGGCGGCTGGGCTTTCCTATGATATTCGCGCCGGCGGGAGCCTATTTCATTTCGCTCGGCTGGTAGCCGGCCGAAACGGGCTGGTAGCCCGTTCCACCCAGTCCTGCTGGGTTCCAAATTCAACCAGGAAAAGAAAACGAGCTGGCGCGCAGACGCACGCCAACTCGCTTCGTCGAGAGTCCTCTTAAATCTCCCAGCCTTTGC
>DATHKK010000447.1:0-2822 GCA_035489355.1 Candidatus Limnocylindria bacterium | reverse complement strand
AAGGAACCGACGCGATCCAGGCCGCCCGAAAGCTTCTTCAGCAACGCTTCCTTCTTTTCTGACGGAATGGAAACGTTGAGCCGGTCAGTGTGGAACTCACCGGTCTCGCTTTCCAACTTGTGCAGAATCTGGCCAAGAGATTTGCGCTCCGTCGCGACGAGTTCAGCCATGAGCAGGCACGCAAGGATTCCATCCTTCTCCGGCACATGGCCTTTCACGCTCAGCCCGCCCGATTCTTCGCCACCAACAATGATCGGCTCTGACTCCATCAAGGCGCCGATGTATTTGAATCCGACCGGCGTCTCGTAAACTTTCACGCCCAGCAACTTCGCCACTTCGTCCACCTGATGGCTCGTCGGCACCGTGCGCACGACGGCGCCAGTCCAGCGGCGGTTCTTCTTCAAGTGATAAAGAGCAAGCGCAAGAATCTGGTTGGGCGTGAGCCAGGTGCCATCCTTGTCCACGATGCCGAAGCGGTCGGCGTCGCCATCAAGTCCGAGGCCGAGGTGGGCTTTGCCGCTGCGCACGAACGCGCTCGCTTCAGCCATGCCTTCAGCGTTGGGTTCGGGATGATGTCCGCCGAAGAGCGGATTCAACTCGTCGTGAAAGCGCGTGACCTTTGCTCCACCTTCCTTCTCAAGCAGCGTATCGAGATAGCCGCGCCCGGTGCCGTACATCAACTCGACGGCAATCTTCATTTTGGCTTTCTCGATCGCGCTGAAGTCGATGAGCTTCTTGATCTGCTTAAAATAATCCGGCTGCGGGTTGATTGTCTTGCACTGAAACGTTCCGACGACGGCCGCTTGGAATGACCACTTGGAAGCGATCAGTTTTTGCACGCGAGCTTCGATCGGTTTTGTGACTTCGGGCGTCGCAGGCGCGCCATTGTAGGTCGAGAACTTCAGCCCTTGCCACTCCGCGGGATTGTGGCTCGCGGTCATGTTAATGCCGCCGATGGCGCGGCGTGCACGAATCGTGTGGGCGATGACGGGAGTCGGCGCCGGTCGTTCACAGAGCAAGGGACGTAAACCACTTGCTGCCAAAACTTCCGCAACGCCCAGCGAAAATTCGCGCCCGAGAAACCGCGTGTCGTGTCCGAGAATGATCACCGGCTCACGGCCAAAAATCGGCGACTTCTTGTTCTTCAACTCATCCTTGAGATAATCCGCGATGGCCTGGGCCGCGAGGCGGACGTTGTCGAAGGTGAAGTCGTGCGCGATGAGTCCGCGCCAGCCGGAGGTCCCGAATTTGATCACAGTTGCCATAGTCTCATTTGCCACAGAGACACGGAGTTCAGCGGAAGTCGCTCCAAGTCTCTGTGCCTCTGCGGCTAAATTCTGTTAACGCTTCCAGTCGAACGCTTGTTTCTTGAGCGCGTAGATGTAGCCGATGAATAGCACGCCCAGAAACGAAATCATGGAGAACAGAATCATGTTGCGCGTCGCCGGATTGGCGAGCAGTTCTTTGTAAACCACGGCCCACGGGTACATGAACACAACTTCGATATCGAAGAGGATGAACAGCATGGCTACGAGATAGAACTTCACGGAGAGCCGCGTGTTGCCCTCGCCGACTGGCAACATGCCGCACTCGTAAGCAATGTCTTTGATCGGCAGATGCTTGCGGCGCCACTTGTTCACGAAGTTTCCCACCACGACCGAAAGAATGATCATGCCGAAGGCGAATCCAGCCGCGACGAGAAACAGGATCAACACCGGCACGTACCATTGAATCTGCGAAACTTCCTGACCGTTCATGTGCGCGAAAAGTAGGAATCGGCTTTTTGATTTGCAAGGAAGGTTTTGGTGGAGCGGTTTTTGCTGCGCTCATTCCCACGCAGAATCATCATTTCCACAACGCATGAAACTTAACTCACTGTTTTCGTGCCTTGGGTGGTTCGGCCTTTTGTTTCTTGTCCCGCAGTGGACTCGGAAAACGAGCCAGCATCTCCTGTATCTTCACGGCACGATCTGAGGAAAGGCCGCCCTGAATTGAGTGATGCGCCTCATCAACTGCTGAGATCCCCATCCAACCCGGAATTGTGGGATCACCTCCCGCGCAAAGAAGCAACGACACAATCTCAGCGTGTCCGCCATGGACGGCCTCTCGCAACGCCGTGTTCCCGATGCGGTTCTCGTCGTGCGCGTTCGGGTTGGCTCGTGCCGACAAAAGCCTTACCACAATGTCCGCGTGACCGTTAGCGGCGGCTCGGATCAACGGCGTCTGGGAAATATAATCAAACGTGTCGAGCGTTTTTGGGCAGCCATGCTCAAGGTAGAAGTCCACCAGCTTCTTATCATTCTCTTGCGTCGCCCGGTGAAGGAACGAGTCATCGTCCTCGACAATGTCATCGAGCGTTGCGCCCGCCGCGATCAGTCTGCGCGCTTCGACAAAATCGCGCTCATTAGTGCATTCCAAAGCGGAGGTCGCTCACCCTCCTCCATCCCGTCAGGACTGAAAGACATCGACGTTAACTGAGCTTCGCGTCCATCGTGATGTTCGCTTTCAACAAACGCGAGATTGGGCAACCGGCTTTGGCGATGTCAGCCACGCGCGCGAACGCGGCGGCGTCAGCTCCCGGAATTGTCGCCACTGTGTCCAAGTGAATGGCCGTCACCGTGAAACCGACGTCGAGCTTTTCCATCGTGAGCGTCGCTGTGGTTTCGATGCGGGTTGGATTCATGGCGGCCTTGCCGAGTTCAGCAGAGAGCGCCATGGAAAAGCAGCCGGCATGCGCTGCCGCGATCAATTCCTCGGGATTTGTCCCCACGCCATTCTCGAATCGCGTGCTGAAGGAATACTGCGTCTCCTTCAACGCGCCG
>DATHKK010000446.1:0-9045 GCA_035489355.1 Candidatus Limnocylindria bacterium | reverse complement strand
CGCTTTCGTCGTCGTCCGCCGAAATCAGATGCCTTACCTCCTCGTCGGCTGGCTTTGGTTCGTCGGTGTGTCGGTGCCGACGATCGGTCTCGTGCAGGCCAGCACCCAGGCTATGGCCGATCGTTTTGCCTATCTGCCATTGATCGGCCTCTTTATCGCCAGCGTTTGGACGGTGGGCGATTGGTTGCAACGATTCAAACAGGGCCGGCCAATTGCCATTGTCGTCACGAGTTCTGTGCTATTGGCGATGGGAGCGGTGACGTGGCGGCAACTTGGCCATTGGCAGAACAGCACCACGTTGTTCACTCATGCGCTGGCGGTGACCGTAAATAACGCCGTGGCAGAAAATAATCTGGGCACGGCTCTCGAAGTGACAGGCGACCTTCATGGCGCCTTGAAGCACTATCGAGAGGCCATTCGCATCAAGCCCCAATCACCGCAGGCTTACAACAACATCGGGAACGTGCTGGATGATCTGGGCCAATCCACGGAAGCCATCGCCGCTTATCACGAGGCGTTGAAGTTGAAGCCAAACATCGCGCTCGTTCACAACAACCTTGGCGTAGTGCTCGCGAAGGCCGGACGTTACGAGGAAGCGCGCACGAATTTTGTGCGCGCGATGGAACTCAAGCCGGACGACGCGCAAGCCTTCTACTTGATGGGCACCCTGCATTTGCGCATGAACAATCCGCGCGAGGCCATTGGAGCATTCGAGTCGGCGCTTCAGTTCAACCGGAATCATTTGAAGGCGCTGGCCTATCTCACGCGAATTCTGGCGGCAAGCGACGATGTCTTCATTCGGAGTGGAAAAAACGCCCTGCCGTTTGCCGAGCGGGGACTGGCACTCTCCGAAAACAGTGATCCTGCCCTGCTTGAAACGGCCGCCATGGCCTATGCGGAAGTGGGCCGATTTGATGACGCTATCCATGCCCAGCAAGCCGCCACGGAAATCCTTAAGACCGCAAATGAGTCCGTTGCGCTTTCCGATGCCCTCCGGCGGCTGGCATTGTACCAAGCGCGTCAGCCTTGTCGCGAGAGTTGCAGCAACCTGATAGCGACTACCAGCGGCAGAAAATCACAACCCGCCAAAGCGCTCGCGCCGTAGCAGCCCGTTCAAAAACGCCATTGGGTTGTAGGCAACGACGTAAGAAGGCGGATTTCTCCAATCATTTGAGAGTCCCATCCGCCTTCTACGTCGGCGGCTACTTCTTGAACGCGGCTGCGCATTGCCGTGCGCGAAAAGGCGGGCTGGAATGTGGAAAGATCCCCATCGGGGAAGTTCCGCCTTGACCCACCCGTGAAGCGCCCGCTCTAATGCGACCGTAGGCACGCACACATGTTCGCGCAACTTAAGAGCCTTTTTTCCAATGACATTGGGATCGATCTGGGCACGGCCAATTCGTTGGTGTACGTCCGGGATCAAGGCATCGTATTGCGGGAACCTTCAGTGGTGGCCATTCAGGCCGGCACCACCAACGTCCTCGCGGTCGGCGAAGAGGCAAAGAGGATGTTGGGGCGCACTCCGGGTAACATCGTGGCCATTCGCCCGATGAAAGACGGTGTCATCGCAGACTTTGAAATTACCGAAGCGATGCTCCGTCATTTTATCCAGAAAGTGCATCACCGAAAGCTCATCGCGCCACGCGTCGTGGTCGCCGTTCCTTCGGGCATCACTGAAGTGGAGAAACGTGCCGTCAAAGACTCGGCCACCCATGCGGGTGCGCGCGAGGTGTACCTGATCGAACAACCAATGGCTTCGGCCATTGGCGTTGGACTGCCCGTGCATGAGCCGGCAGGCAACATGATTGTGGACATCGGCGGCGGGACTTGCGAAATCGCAATCATCTCGCTCGCCGGCATCGTCTTCAGCCGCAGCCTGAGGGTGGGCGGAGACGAATTTGACGAGACGATCGTTGCGCACATGAAGCGCGCCTACAACTTGATGATTGGCGAACGCACAGCGGAAGAAATTAAGATCCGAATCGGGTCGGCATTTCCGCTGGAACAGGAATTGACCATGGAAGTCAAAGGCCGCGATCTGGGCGCGGGGCTGCCGAAGACGCTGCCCGTCCGCTCGGAGGAAATTCGCGAGGCCTTGCAGGAGCCGCTTTCAAGTATTTTGGAGTCTGTGAGAATCACGCTCGAACGCTGTCCGCCGGAACTGTCCGCGGACCTCGTCGATCGGGGAATTGTCATGGCCGGTGGTGGCGCGCTCTTGCGCGGCATCGATCGGCTGGTCGCAGAAGAGACAGGATTGCCGGTGCACATCGCCGACGATCCGCTCACGGCCGTGGTGACTGGCACCGGCCGGGTTTTGCAGGAACTCCAATTCTTGAAGCGCGTCACCAGTTCCGGAAAAGGTTAGTTCAGCGTTCGCCGCAATAACGTGCCGCCAGCGTCTCGCTGGCCGCGCGATGAAACGGTGAACGAAGTAATGACAGTTGAAAGACGCGCATCCGGTCCCGACGCGTCGGGATGGGATGGGCGAGCCGCGCGAATCCCCGAACCTGCGAGGACGTTGAACCAAACTCGCGTTCCTTCTTCAGAATCCCACCGGGATTCCACTACTCAGCCCAGGGTTGCAACACCGCACGCTCGGAACCGATGCAACTCCATCGGGGTTGAAAATCATTTTGACACGAAACCCAGGGTAGCCGCTTGCAGCAACCCTGGGCTGAACGATGCAATCCCTTTGGGATTGGACGCTGGTGCGGCACCCCGATGAAGCGCGCGCATTACATCGCCTTCGCACTCGTGATTGTCGCGACGATCGTTGTGCTCAAGCTGCCTCCGCGCGCGGCCACCCAGTTCAAGCTGGCGATTGGTAGTTTCTTCCTGCCGCTCTTTGGCCTGGCCAGTTCCAGCCAGCAACTCGCTGAGAAAGCCGGCAACGCCGTCGTGCCGCGCAAAGAGTTGTTGAAACAGAACGAGCAACTTCGCCGGGAAAATGCCGAACTCAGGACGCAGCTTCAGCGCGACGCGGAGTTGGAACGCGAGAATGAACGGTTGCGCGGGTTGCTTGGTTTTCAAAAGACATCGCCGTTAAAACTGAAAGCTGCCCATGTCATCGCCCGTGATCCCGCCAACTGGTGGCGCAACGTCCGCATCGATCTGGGCAAACGCGATGGATTGCGCGTGGACTTGCCCGTGCGCACGGCCGAGGGACTCGTGGGCCGTGTGAGTGAAGTGAGCGAAACCAGTTCCCGCGTGGTGCTGTTGGGCGACGCCAATTGCCGCGTACCCGCGGAAATCACCGACGCGCAAGGGCGGCAGACGGTCGATCGAGGAGTCATCACCGGCGGCGCAGGCGTGCTCGACGAGAGCATGGTCGAACTCAGTTTTCTTTCGAAGCCCGGCGCGGTGAAGCCCGGCCAGCTCGTCAAGACGAGCGGGGACAGCAGCTTTTATCCCGCGGGAATTCTCATTGGCGAAGTGGTCGATACTCGTCCGGAGAATTTCGGTCTGGTCCACGTCGCGCGCGTGAAACTCGCGGTGAAGATGCACCTGCTGGATGAAGTCTTCGTGATGATGCAATGAAAGAAATTGTCCAAAGTCCAAGGTCTAAGGTCCAAGGTCGTGGAGAGCGGCTTTGCGGTGGCTTGGGACTTTGGACTTTAGACCTTGGACCCACGAAGCAATGAACGCCCTCAACACCATCTTCATTCTCACCATCGCGTTCCTTGCGGTGTTCGTGGAATCTTCGTTTGGAACCTTCCGCCGCTTTCTTGGCGCCCAGGTGGACCTGCTTCCTGCGCTCATGGTTTACGCAAGTCTGAGCGCGGGCTTGACGACCGTGACGTTGCTCGCCGTGCTGGGTGGCCTGTGGTTCGACTCACTTTCGGCCAATCCGCTGGGCGTTTCCATTCTGCCGCTCTTTCTGATTGGTTTCACCGTTCACCAATTCAGTCATTTGATTTTGCGCGGCCAGACTTACGCACAACTCGTGCTTGGTTTTGCCGCGTGCGGTTTCGCGCCCCTCTTCACACTGTTGATTCTCTTCTCGTGCGGCGCGGAACCCATTCTTGGGCTTGGCCTGGCGTGGCAATGGTTCGTGATGACGACCCTCGGCGGCCTGCTCGTGCCGCTCTATTTCAAATTGTTCAATAAGGTCTATCGCACGCTCGGCTACGAGCGCGTGCCTGAGACGAGCTTCCGCGACGACCGCGAGATCAAGAGGGGAAGATAGTGAAAATGACGAATGACGGATTTCGAATGACGAATGGTCGCCGCGCCGCTCGTCTTCATTCGTCATTTGAAATCCGTCATTCGAAATTCGCACGATGCTAATCTTCGACCAACTCAACAAAGCGGACCGGCACTTGCGCGTGCTCTCGTGGGTTTGTGCCACGGGCATCGTCGTGTTGCTGACGGGACTTTGGTGGGTGCAGGTCGTGCGCTCGCGACATTTTGTCGAGGACCAGCGGACACAATCTTATCGAACCGTCCGGGTGCCCGCGCCGCGTGGAAAAATCTTTGATCGTAACGGCGTCGTGCTGGCGGAGAACCGGCCGACTTACAACGTCAGTTTATTTTTGGAAGACCCGCGCTGGCGGCGGGCGGTGCAACAACATTACATCCAGGCGCGGGATCAAGCCCGCCGTGCCGGGGCCACGAATCGCCCGGCCAGCGCCTTGGAAAAGGTCGCTTCGTGGTTCGGCTACGAACCATCGCTCGTTCAGCTTCGCAAATTGCCGCGTGCGGAAGTGACCGTGCTGGAACGCCAGGCGCGCTACTCTGTTACCAGCAACATTGTGTGGCAACTCAGCGTTGCGCTCGATCAACCGCTCACGATCGATGAGGCGAAGTTTCATCAGCACTATCACCAGAGTCTCGCGCTGCCGCTGCCCATTGTTTCCGATCTCAATCCATTTCAAGTGGCGCGTCTTCAGGAGCGCGCGCTGACCTTGCCGGGCATCGAGATGGATATTCAGCCGACGCGCATTTATCCGCTGGGCAGCACGGCGGCGCACGTGCTCGGCTATCTCACGCGCAGCAAGGAATCGGTCGAGGATGAACTGGCTTCCTACAATTATCCGCTGCCGTACTATCGCGGACTCTTTGGAGTCGAACTTTCGCTCGATGAAGAATTGCGCGGCCGCGCCGGCGCGAAGTCCGTCCTCGTGAACAACCTGGGCTATCGCCAGACCGAAACGATTCTGTCGCCGGTCGAAGCGGGAAAAAACGTCACGCTCACCATCGACACGAACATTCAGGTGGTTGCGGAGCGCGCGCTGGCGGCGGCGGCTGGGGCCACTCCTCCCGTGCGCGGGGCGGCCGTGGTGTTGGATGTCCGCACGGGCGAAGTGATCGCTATGGCGTCGTCACCGACGTTTAATCCAAACCATTGGGTTCCCTTCCTGCCGCAAAAAATCTGGAACACCTACACGAACGAGGAAATCGGACCGCTCCAGAATCGGGCTGTCTTTGGGAACTACATGCCGGGATCCATTTTCAAAATCGTCGTGGGTCTGGCCGGGCTGGAAGCCGGCACGCTTGATCCCAACAAAATCATACGCGTCGAGCCGAACCCTTTTGACCGGACGCACGGCGGTTATTTTGTCGGGAGGAAATTGTTCAAAGACACGGCCGCTCCCGGTGACTACGATTTCCGCCGCGCCTTCTACCGATCGAGCAACAGCTATTTCATCGAGCATGGATTGCTGGTCGGGCCACAGCGGATCGTTGCTTTGGGCGAGCGGTTCCATTTCGGCGAACGCACCGGGATTCCGTTGCAGGAAAGCCGCGGGCTGCTTCCCACCGCTGATTACATCCGCCGCACCTCTCGCGCTTGGTCGCCCGTCGCGGTGGGCAATCTTTCCATCGGGCAGGGGGCTTTGGACGTGACGCCGTTGCAGTTAGCGGTGGCGGTGGCCGCGGTCGCGAATGGCGGCAAAGTTCTCGCTCCGCAACTCGTGCTGCAAGTCGCCAGCCCGAACGAATTGATCGCGACGCAGAATAGTTTCGTGCAACCGCAAATTCGTAACGATCTTGGCGTTAGCCCTCGATCGTTGCGCATCGTCCAGCAGGCGATGCTGGCTGACGTCGAAGAATCGGACGGCACGGGCAAGGCGGCGCATGTGCCCGGCTATCGCGTGTGTGGCAAGACCGGCACGGCCCAAGTCGAGAAAGACAATAGCTTCGATCACTACACGGTTTGGTTTGCCTCCTATGCGCCGTTTGAAAATCCGCACTACTCGGTCGTCGTCATGATCGACCACGGCGCGTCGGGCGGAGTTTCCTGCGCCCCCGCGGCTGGCGCCATTTACCGGGCGTTAAAGGCGCGCGACGAACGGTTAATGACCCGCCGTGAATCTTTTGCGCGCAACTGACATGTTTGCCATTCCACAACCTGAACGTCAGCCGCGAGTCGAATGGCTCCAGGTCCTGGCGTTGTTCGGGCTGATGCTCGTGGGCGTGGCGTTCATCTACAGCGCAACGCTGGCACACAAGACAAACAGCGTGCCGTGGTATCGCGAACAGTTCTTCATGCAGATGGTTTGGTACGCCGCAGGCATTACGGCCGCGGTGGTGATTTGCTTCATCGAGTATCACACGCTGGCGCGCTGGTCCATGGTCGGATACTGGCTGGCGATCCTGCTGCTCGTCCTCGTTCTGGTGCCGGGCATTGGCAGCACGCATGGCTGGGGCGCAAGGCGGTGGATCGATTTTGGGCCGTTCAGCGGGCAACCTTCTGAATTTGCCAAGCTCGCGTTCATCGTGGCCTTCGCGAATTTCCTGAGCCGACCCATTGATGAATTGCGCCTTTCCAGAATCTTCTTTCGCGCGCTTGGCATGATTATTTTGCCCTTCGCGTTGATTATGAAAGAGCCAGACCTCGGCTCGGCGCTGATCTTTCTGCCGGTCGGACTCGTGATGATGTTTGTGGCCGGCGTTCCCGCGCGGTTCATCCGGCGATTGGTGTTTGCCGTGGGGCTGCTCATCGCGCTGTTCCTGGTGGACGTGCTTTACGCGCCGCCGCAGTGGCAGATCAAATTGCAGGATTACCAGAAACGCCGGCTGCTCGTTTATTTCGGACGCGATTACGCGAGCGCGCACATGACCGAAGCGCAGCGCCATGCCGCGCGTGTGCAACAGAAGAATGATTCCTACAACGTCGAGCAGGCGCTGATTTCAGTCGGGACGGGCGGCATGTTTGGCAAAGGCTGGAAGCGCGGCACGCAGAACGCGCTCGGGTTCCTGCCGCGCGCCGTGGCGCATAACGATTTCATTTTCTCTGTCATTGCCGAGGAGAAAGGATTCATGGGGAGCGTGATTGTGATCGCGCTGTACTCCGTGGTGTTGTTCACCGGCATTCGGATGGCCGGCCAGGTACGCGATCGCCTGGGCAAAATACTGGCGGTGGGCGTAGTCACGCTCATCTTCAGCCACGTGTTCATCAACATCGGCATGAACATACGCTTGATGCCCGTGACAGGTGTGCCGTTGCCGCTGCTCAGTTATGGCGGCTCCTCGGTGCTCTGTTCGTTGATCGCGATTGGCATTCTGCAAAACGTAAACCTGTATCGCAGGTCTTATTAAAAACTATGAGTGAAGGAAAAAACTTTTCCCGGCGCCGACGCGGCGGGATGCGCTTCCGCCCCAGCGGAAATCAACAACCTCGACGCCCCGCGGCTCAGGAAGCGCGCGCGGCGGCGACCACTGACGCGACCACGGGCAACGAGGGGCTTTTTGACAAGTCCCGCCAAAGCGAAATCGAGCGCGCGCAAAATGTTGCCGCCGGTTTGCCGGCGGAAGGCGCGCCGAAACCCGAACAGGAGGCGGCGCCGGCGGACGCAACTTCGAAAAAGGCTTACCGTGAGCCGCATCTCGACACGCCGGCGGAAGTAAAAGAGGAATTCAAGCCCGTCGAAATTCAAGAGCAGCCCAAAGGCATCGTCGAGGCGATCAAGATGGCCGCGCAGAAGGTCATCAAGAAAGTGCAGCGGCTGATCAAGCCGGTGAAGCACATCCACAAGGAAGTGATCATCAACGCCGAGTCGCTCGAAACGCGCGTAGGCGTGCTCGAAGAAGGCAAGCTCGAGGAATTTACTATCGAGCGCAATACCGAGGAGCGTCTCGTCGGCAGCATTTACAAAGGGCGCGTGCGCAATCTGGAAGATGGATTGAAGGCGGCGTTCGTGGACATCGGTTTCGAGAAGAACGCGTTTCTCCATTACTGGGACATCGTGCCAAGCAACTTCGACAGCGGCGTGGAAGTGGTCGAACGCGAAGACCGGCGTCGGCCCGAGAAGCCGAAGATCACGCAGCGCGACATCCCGCGCGTTTATCCGCCGGGCAGCGACATCATCGTGCAGGTGACGAAGGGGCCGATTGGGACGAAAGGCCCGCGCGTCACGACGAACCTCGTGTTGCCCGGACGTTATCTCGTGTTGTTGCCGAACTCAGACAAGAGCGGCATCTCGCGCAAGATCGAGAACCAGGAAGAGCGCCAGCGCCTGAAAAGAATTCTGCGCGAGTTGACGATTCCCGAAGGCATGGGCGTGATCATGCGCACCGTCGGCGAAGGGCAGCAGAAGCGTTACTTCGTGCGCGACCTGGCGTTGCTGCTCGAGGAATGGCGTATGGTGCAGGAGAAAATTAAGACTGGCCCGTCGCCCGGTTGCGTGTTCCAGGAACCTGATTTGATCGAGCGCACGGTGCGCGACTTCCTCACGGAGGAAGTGGAGCGCATTGTCATCGACAGCCCGGCGGCGCACGAACGGATCAAAGACATCATCGGCCGCATCTCGAAGCGTTCTCTCTCGAAGGTGAAGCTCTATGCGGAGAGCCAACCGGTGTTCGATCGGTTCAACATCACCAAGCAATTGGAGACAACGTTCAGCCGGCAGGTGCATCTCAAGAGCGGCGGCTACATCGTGATCGACGAAACCGAAGCGCTCGTGGCCATCGACGTGAACACGGGACGACACAAAGGCGGCAAAGATCAGGAATCGACGATTCTGAAAGTAAACCTCGAAGCGGCGGACGAAATTTCGCGCCAGCTTCGCCTGCGCAACATGGGCGGGCTAATCGTTTTGGATTTCA
>DATHKK010000445.1:0-3667 GCA_035489355.1 Candidatus Limnocylindria bacterium | reverse complement strand
CGTGGGCTTGGGCGTTGCGCGGCGAGAGTGCGAGGCCCTTCTCCAAAGCGATCTGCGCTTCATCCTTGTGCGCGAAACTGAATTCAAGTTCCGCAACACGCGTCCAGGCAAAACCAAGTTGCGGCGACGCCTCCGCTGCTTTTCGCGCTGCGTCCAACGCAGCATCGAGTTTTGATTGCGCCTGAAGCGCGTAGGATTCCGCCATCCATTCACTGGCGAGCTTTAGCGAATCCCCGCGCGAACGAGGATGTCCTTTGACCGTCACGACCATTTGTCGCAGTGCATCGGCCAGCGGCGAGGAAATGTTCTGCACGAGTTGCGTGGCTTGCTCGACCTGTCCAACCGCGAGCAACGTGGCCGCGCGATAAAGCTTCTCTCCATCGCTCGCGGGCAAACGGTTCTCCGGATATTTGTCCAAGGCCGCGAGCAAATCGCCGGAACGGTAAGCGGCGAGGGAATCCGACAGCGCATTCTTTTCGCCATCGTTCAAGCCAATCTCTTCAGGATCGAGGATCGCCGGGTAATAAAGCATCCATTGAATGATGCTATTCGCTTCGAGCATCGCGGTCTTGCGCGGCGGTTGCCCGGGATCGACGACGCCCAGTTCACCCGATGCGAGACTGGCCCCGCCAAAGTTATTCGTGAGTTCCACTGCGCCATCGAAGAGCGCGACTTCCGTGCGCCCGTTCTCCGCGACGAGCAAATGAAACTCAGTACCGCGGATCGCTCCGGACGCAAGCGGCGTGCGGAACTCAACGGTGCCGGGGCGCTCGCGATTGAAGAAATAACTACCGCCGCTCTTGAGATCAAAACTGCTGCTCGCTCCCGGCGCTGCGGGCGGGCGAATTTCCAGCGTGGTGAGTTCCTTCACCGCCAACACGCTCTTGTCCGAAAGCCGAATCGTCGCGCGGCTGCGCGCTCCCGTGCGCACCCGGTCGCCGTTTCGCAGCGCCTGGTCCGCCGCGCCCGCGGCCCACGCTGCATTGCCGGCCCGCGCCACTTCGACCTTGCCTTCAACCGACAGCAACTGGCTGGAAGGATCTTTGGAAGTCTGCGCGAGGACTGCCGCGCTACAACACAGCAGCAGCCAAAGGGACGTAAGTTTTTTCAATCAGGTGCGTTTCCCAAAGGAGGTTGCGCCTCGGGGAACAAAAATAGTCTGCATAATTTTCCGCTAATGACAATCGCGCGAATAGCAGCCGCACTGCCATGAGTAGCGTTGCGAACTCCCGCTTCGCATTATTGCTGGAACGATTATCAATCCTGCATCGTCCGGGTCAGGGACGGCGACGACGGAGAATCGATTTGAGATCGGCGCGGCCGAACCCGTCTCCCACCCCTGTGTCCACGCGCGAGGCAAGTTGTGTCCCGGTGGGGAACAATTCTCTCTGTTCCATCGGCCAGGGATCTTCTATACGCTTGGTGC
Organism: Candidatus Limnocylindria bacterium; assembly: GCA_035489355.1. Lineage (GTDB taxonomy): Bacteria > Verrucomicrobiota > Verrucomicrobiia > Limisphaerales > SIBH01 > JANNGC01. The sequence goes on along the minus strand of DATHKK010000445.1, from coordinate 2,241 downwards.
CGTGGCTGCTTTAGCCGATGACAAGTCAGTTTTGAAAATCTCTACCACCAACTTTCTGCGGCGAGTGGCGCGCGTCGTCGCCTGCGTGGCCCTCTGTGGAAGCATTTGCGCCACGGCTGCTCCGTCCGTTCTCCCCTTCGAAGACAAATTTGAAGATGCGGAGAAAGAGTTGCAGACCGAGGACCGTGTTGCCGGCATCGGCACGAACAAGGAAGCGACGCGCGAAGAAAGAGAGCCGTTGCACGACGGCAAGCCTACCGAGCACACCATGTGGCTCTTCTGGAGAGCGCCGGCCAATGGCATCGCGACCGTCAGCACGTTCGACAGCGATTTCGACACGGTGATCGCGGTTTATACGGGCGATGCCGTCGATAAGCTTGCACCCGTGGCGAGCGACGATGATTCGGGAAAGGACCACACCAGTCTGCTCGCCTTCAACGCCGTGGCCGGCACGATCTACCGCATCGCCGTGGCCGGATATTTCTTCGCGGAAGGCCGCATTACGTTCGAGCTGGAGCTGAATCGCACCGCCGACCGTTTGCCTGAATTCCAGGCGCAACCCAGGCACACCAGCGTCGCGCCTGGCGAGGATGTGAACTTGTTTTTTGAACTCAAGTCGCAAGAGCCGGTGGAAATTCAGTGGCTGTTCCGGGGCGAACCCATTCCAAATGAATCCGAGTCGTCGCTCTTGATCCGCAAAGTGGACGAAAATTCAGTCGGCTCCTATCGTGCGCGGCTCACCACCTCGAAGCACACGATTTTTTCCCGGAGCGCGGAAGTGCAGATCAACAGCCGCGGTCTGCCGAATGTGCTGGCCCAGGACAAACTCGGTGACGCGATTGATTTCGGACTTTACCCGCCGGACAAGGCCAAAACCGTGGCCCAGCCTAAAAGCGCGAAGGCGGGCGGCAGCGGATCGCACGGATACACCGTCACGCAAATTTTCAGCACCGTCGGGACCAGCGCGGACCCGGGCGAGCCGGTGCATTGCGGCATCGGCGGCGGCCATTCGCAATGGTTCGTTTACCAGGCGGAAGCGGACGGCACGTTGCGCATCGATACGGAGGGCAGCAGCTTCGATACAGTGCTGGCCGTGTACGTCGGTCCGGGCACCAGCTACGCGACGTTGACCAATGTTGCGTGCGACAACAACAGCGGCGCCAACGGGCTTGCCAGCAAAGTCATTTTCGACACGAAGCAGGGAATGAAATATTGGATCGCAGTGGATGGTGTCGGAAACTCCGCCGGTGTGGTTCACCTTCACATGGTCTTGGGGGAACCGCTGAGCATTTCCTCGCAACCGCAAAGTCTGATCGTCCCGTCTGGTTCGAACCCGTCGTTCACGGTCGTGGCTGATGGCATGACGAACTACACGTATCAATGGCGCTTCGGCGGGACGAACATTGCCGGCGCCACGAGTTCGACATTCACGCGCACCGGCGTTCCCGCTTCGCTGGCCGGCAATTACGACGTGGTAGTGCGCAACCCGATCAATTCCCTGACCAGTTCGGTAGCCACGCTGACCGTTTATTCCAGCACGCTGAGCATCACCAATCAGCCGCAAAGTGGAACGGTCATCGCTGGGACAAACATTTCTCTCGTCGTTGGAGCGAGCGGCGCGGGACTGATTGGTTGTCAATGGCGCTTGAATGGAACGAACCTCGTGGGCGCGACGAACAGTTCTATCCCGTTGCTGAACGTTCAGACCACCGATGCCGGGGTTTACAGCGTGAACGTCACCGACGCGAACGGTTCGTTGCTGAGTTCCGATGCGACGCTCACCGTCCTGGCGCCACCCGTCATCACACTGCATCCATCGAGCAGCACCCTCGCGCTGGGCGCGGCGACGACACTCTCAGGGGCGGCGAGTGGCACGCCGGCTCCCGCTTATCAATGGTTCTTCAATGGCACGCTCATCAATGGGGCCACGCTGAGCACATTTCCCGTGAGCGATTTCCAGAGCACGAACCAGGGAATTTATTTGCTGCGCGCCAGCAACAGCATCGGCATCGCGACGAGCGCGGGCGCTGAACTGTTGTTGAATGCTCCACTGCGTTTCACAAACTGCCTCTGGTCCAACGGCGTGTTCACCGCGCGGCTGATCGGCATGGCGACCACAAACTACGTGGTGCAGATCAGCAGCAACGCCACATCGTGGATCGATATTTCCACCAACAGCTCGGCGTCGGGCATCTGTTCCTTCATCACTCCAAACACGAACTCCGGTTGCTGGCTCTTCCG
>DATHKK010000444.1:0-4256 GCA_035489355.1 Candidatus Limnocylindria bacterium | reverse complement strand
CGGCTTCCTCCGCTTCCTTGCGCGCGTGGACATCCTGGATCACCGCCGCGGAATGCAACGGACGGCCGAAGTCGTCTCGCAGCATTCCGATGGTGGCTTCGACCCAAGTGACCCCGCCGTCTTTGCGCAAAAAACGTTTTTGAATTTCGTAATTCGCGATCTGCCCCTCGCCCAGCGCATGGAAGTACGCCATGTCCTTCTCGCGATCTTCGGGGTGCGTGAGGTCGGCGAAGGTTTTTTGCAGCAACTCGGCCTCGGAGTAGCCGGTCATCTCAGCCATCCGGGCATTGACGCGCAACAGGCGGCCGGTGTGCGGGTCGGCTTGCACCGCGCCCACGCCGCTCAACGTGAAATGGCTGCGAAACTCTTCCGCGTGGCGTTCCTCGGCGGCCTTGGCCCGGCGGGTTTTTTCAATGAGAACAATGATCGTCGCGGCCAGCAGCACCGCCATGATCAATCCGATCGTGTTCGCATCTTTGTAACTGGAACCGTCGATGGAAAGATGAGGCTGAACAAAAGCCCGAAAGGCAACGGCTGTGGAAACAATTGCTGCGAAAGCCGCCGGCCGCCAGCCCCAGAACCAGGCCGTGAACAGAATGACGAAATAGAAGAGGATGTAGGGCTGGCGCGGGCCGAGAATCGGATCCAGCGCGAGCCGTCCGAAAAACAGGACCGTGATACCAATGAGAGCAATCGCGTAGGGGACGACCGCATTGCGCCTCCTTTTACCAACAGGCGACACGTGCGCGACATTAGCCAAAGAAGCATTTCACGCAAGGGTGGATGTGCGAAAGGGAATCCAAGGACGCAGCGCGGAGGTTCACAGAAGCAAACGAAGGAAACAAAGGCGGAGCCGCATAATAGAAAGTGGGGGACCGGTCGCGTCGCTTTCAGCAGGGACGTTTGTTCCCCTCTTCGTTTCCTTTGTTCCCTTCTGTTCCAAGGAAATGAAAATGATTTTGGGAAAGCTGTAAGCCGAATTTTGTCTGCGCTCTTGCGAGCGGAGAGAATCATTTGTCTGAGCAGCCCATACCCGGGACCCGTCCGCTTGCGCGAACATGCAGCGGGCCGCTGCGGAGTCCTCTATTTGGCCTTGCACCCGATGGGGTTTGCCGTGCCGCGTCGCTTGCGCTTCGCGCGGTGCGCTCTTACCGCACCTTTTCACCCTGACCGACACGTTGCCGTGCCGGCGGTTTGTTTTCTGTGGCACTGTCCGTCGGAAAGCGTCTCCGCTGTTCCTCCCGCGTGTATCTCCATCCCGAAGAACGAAGTTACGCGGCATCGCGCCCTGTGGTGTTCGGACTTTCCTCCTCCCGCTTGCGCGGAAAGCGATCCTCCGCCTTCCCAAAATCGCCGCGAACGTAAGGGCCGTGCGAGTTCGTGGCAAGGGCCGCGGCTTTTTTACTCTTACTCTCCCTTCCAATGAGTTCGCTCGAAACGATGGAGAATGAAAGTAGGAGTAGAGTGTGAGTAAGGGATGGGCGGACCCCTACCGTGACTTTTCCATCTCACACACCGTCTGTCTTTTCCAACGTGCGCATGATATGAAATGGCCAATGCTCAAATCGTGGGTGCTCATTCTCTTGCTCGCCGTGTCCGCGAGTGCGACCGATCCCACTGATGATCTATTCGCCAGCGCGCTGCGAATGCAGATCGAGATTCCCGACGAAGGCATGGCCACGTTGCGCGGGTACAAACAAATCTGGCGCCAACCGCGCCCCGAACGCATCGACGTGCGCGTGACCATTCGCGAAGGCGGCCGGGTTTACACGAACGTGGCGCTCCACCTCAAAGGATCCTTCTCCTTCGCGCCCATTGACGCCAAGCCATCGCTCACGCTGAACTTTTCCAAGTTCGCCGACGGCCAGAAGTTTCACGGTCTCACCAAGATTCACCTCAACAACTCCATCCAGGACGAAAGCTACCTGTGCGAAAAACTGGCGCGTGAACTCTTTCAATCCCTCGGCGTGCCCAGTCCCCGCGCCGGCCATGCACTTGTGAAAATCAACGGCCGCGACGCCGGCCTGTACGTCCTTATCGAAGGCGCCAACAAACAATTCGTGAAACGCCACTTCGATTCCACCAAAGGCAACCTCTACGACGGCGGCTCCGGTGGCGACATCACCAAGGCGCTGGAAACCGACAGTGGCGAAAATCCCAATGACCGCACCGATCTCACGAACCTCGTTAAAGCCGCGCGCGAACCCGTTCCCGCTCAACGCCTCGCCCGCCTCGAACAAGTCCTCGACGTCGAACGCTTCATCACCTTCGCCGCAGCCGAGATTTTCCTCGTCCACTGGGACGGCTACGCCGCGGGGCCGAACAACTACCGCCTCTTCCACGACACTTCGCGCGACAAGATGATCTTCATCCCGCACGGACTCGATCAACTCTTCGGCGTCTCCCGCTCGCCGACCTTCCCGATCACGCCGCCGTTCAAGGGCCTTGTGGCCAAGGGACTCTTCGCCGTGCCCGAAGGCCGGCGCCGTTACCTCGCGCGCGTGCAAAGTCTTTCCACCAACGAATTCACCGTCGAAAAACTTCACGCCCACGTCGATCGCCTTGCCGCGCAACTCCGCCCCGCGCTCGCTGATCATCGCAACATCCACGGCGACTTCGATGACGCCGTGCGTTCGTTGAAACAGCGCATCACACTGCGCACCCAAAGCGTGGCGCAACAACTCGGCACACCCAAACGCCCCGTGCCGCTCGCGGCCGACAGCAGCGTTCAACTCGGCGCGTGGAATTTCAAACCCGGCCCGACGCAACCCGCCCTCGGCAGCCGCACCGTTACCGACAATCGCCAAATTCTCTCCGTCCGCGGACGTACGCCCGGCAGCAGCGGCGCCTGGCGCACCATCGTGTTGCTCGACGCCGGCCATTACGAATTCACCGGACGCGCCCGCACTGAGGGCCTCACCGCCGCCGACGCTCGAAACACCAACGGCGTGATCCTCCGCATCTCCGGCATACGTTCCACTGAAGGCATCACCATCGCCGACGACTGGACGCCTTTGCGCTACGAGTTCGATGTGTCCGGCGTGGAAGATGTGGAACTCATCTGCGAATTCCGCGGCGCGCAACCCACTACAGGTTCGTTCGACGTCAGCTCACTGCGACTTGTGCGCAAAGGCCCCGTCACTTCCACGCGCCAACCTGTTCCGAACGAGTAACCCCGCCGTCCGGAAACGCTTTTGCCAAGCCGCGCCACCGAGAGTTAACTGGCGGCGTGAACAGCGACGAAACATGAGACGGCTTCCTCGCACATCCACTCAGGGCATTGATGTAACCATCCAAGGTAAACCCGACAGGTCTGCCTTGAATTTCGCGCCGGGCATTTGTGTCGGGATCGTCGAGGTTCGGCTTTTACGTGCTCTGCTGCCCGAAGGCCCGACAGAATTTGTACGACTTGGTCGAGTGTTTGATTCCAATAAACGTGAGTTCCAAGACGTGGTGACTTTCATTGGCCAAAGACCGGTCGTGATGCATGGTGGGCCGAAGTCGTCCTTTCGTGTCTGCCAAGACTGTCGGCGTGTTTGGTATTCGCCGGTGGGAAACGATACGTGCTTAAACGTGACGTTGGCGATGCGTCAGTTTTGGACGCTTGGTTTGGCACCTTGGTAGTCACCGAAGCAGTGGCGCAGCGAGTGATGGGCGGCAAGTGGAAGAATCTCGTTGTGCAGAAGCTTGAAGTGCGCGACGAACCGATTGATGGACTTGATATTCCCGCGTGAAGCGGTGCTCCGCCGGTGAAGGTGCTAGAAGGAACAGCTCGCAGCAGTAGAGGTTTCAAAAAGTAACGACCAAGGTCATCCGACACTAGCCCCTCTGGGACAAAGGTGTCGAATCCCCGAAAGGCATCATTCCCAGCCGCCGCTTTTTGACTTTGCCTCTGCCTTCTTCTAGCGTCACGCGCGATGAACGTCCTTCGTCACACTGATCCCGATTTCGCCGAGCAATTGCGGCGCGTGACCGGCACTTCCAATCTTTTCGACAAGACGATTGAAGAGCGCACACGCGCGATCCTCGATGCGATTTACACGCGCGGCGACGCAGCGGTGCTGGAACTCACGGAGAAATTCGATGGCGCGAAGCTGACCCTCGATCAATTGACGGTGACACAGGCGGAGCTAATGGCTGCTTCACTCAAGGCCGACGAAAGTTTGCGCGCCGCCGTCGCAACAGCCGGGAAAAATATCGAGAGGTTCAGCCGCCGCTCGTTGCGCCGCAAATGGTCGGCGACCAACGCGCAAGGC
>DATHKK010000443.1:0-2458 GCA_035489355.1 Candidatus Limnocylindria bacterium | reverse complement strand
CGCCGCGACCACGGCGATGGCGGAAAAAGATTTTTTCCTCTCAGTCAATGCCTTGAACAATGCGATGCGCTCCGCGCAACAGGTCAGACCAAAGCTAACGCTCTCGACGTTCGCGCCGCCGATGATTTCGCCGCCGGTCGTGAGCAAGGCAGCGCCCACCTGAAAGTTGGAGTAAGGCGCAACAGCTTTTGTTCGTGCTTCGAGCGCCGCTGCGATCAATCGCTGCTTATTTGGTTTCGCCATAGAGTTGCACGAAGTGTTCGAGCAAGCGGGCGGCTTGCGGTTTCACGGCCTCGCCGGTTTCAAGAACTTCCTTGTGCGAAAGCTTCGTCTTGCTGCGGCCGGCGGCGAGGTTCGTAATACACGAAAGTCCCGCCACGCGTAGTCCGCATTGTCGCGCCACAATCGCCTCGGGCACGGTGCTCATGCCTACCGCGTCCGCGCCAAGTTTTCCGAACGCGCGAATCTCCGCCGGCGTTTCGTAGCTCGGTCCCGGCACAGCGAGATACACACCCGGATATAAACGCGCCTTGGCTTTGTCCGCTGATTTCTTCAATAAGCGCACCAGTTCCGGATCGTAAGTGTCAGTGAGATCGACGAAGCGCGGCAGTTCGGGCGAAGCCCACGCGCGCAACGGATTCACGCCCATGAAATTGATGTGATCGGTGAAGGCCATGAAGTCCCCCGGTTTGAACTTCGAGCTGATGCCGCCGGCGGCATTCGTCAGCAACACGGTTTTGATCCCCATCGCCGCGAGCACGCGCATGGAGAACGTGACCGCTTCCATGGAATGACCTTCGTAGTAATGCGCGCGGCCCGAGAGGATGACGACGGGCGCTTTCGCCAAGAAGCAGAGACACAGCTTGCCTTGATGCCCGGTCACACTGAGCCGCGGGAAACCGGGGATGTCCGAGTATGGAACCTGGTAAACGACGGTACACTTCGACAGCAACGAGGCGAATCCGCTGCCGAGCACGACAGCGAGCGTGGGCCGCAGCTTGGAGCGTTTGAGAATGGATTGCGCTGCCTCGAATGGCGATGGCCCCGCCAGGGCGGTACTGTGTGAACTTGTTTTTTCCATGCTCATGACTCTTCGCGCGGAGAGTTGAACTCACCGTTACTCGCGCTGATTCTGCCGGAAGGAGTTGGCCGGGCAAAAGAAATCTGCGTCACGGCGGGTGGAGAACGTTGGCTGAGACGTTTCACGAACCGATCGCCGAATGATGGATTCGCAAGTCAGCCTGTTAAGTTACTGAGATAGAAGTTTCGCGTTGACTACTTCGTTATCGTCAGTGTTCACCAACTTGTATGGGTAAGCCGGATCGTCTCCCTCTATAACCGTTATGTCGGAAATTGGGAGCCATAAGGAGCTCTCGATTACGCCAGTGGCGAAATTTGCCATAGTGACCGATCCTCCAATTTGATGAGTTTTCCGCTATCCAAGACCCTCTCGATCCAGTGGCCATCGCCCACACCAACATAAACAGATCCGATTGCCAGCGACTGAGAAGCCCTCACTCTTGGAAAATTTTGCGATATTATTGGAGGCGAAAGATTCAGTGTTTCTCCGCGCCTTACCAGCTCCATTGCCAATATTTCACGTTCTTTAACTTTTCCGTCGTAGATACCCTTTGCCACGAGAAGTCCCCACCCATAACCAAAATATCCGCCTGCGATTTCCTGGCTCAGGCTGGCGATCCGAATTTCATCGGTGTTGAGATGCGCGTATTTTTGGCGGTCGCGCTCAACCTCCTCTTTGTGACGTCGTTGTTGTTCTGTTCGTTCACGCTGCTGGCGCTGTTCCCTCTCGGCTTCGCGACGTTGCTGATCTGCAATTTTCTGTTCGGGAGATGTCGCACACCCGACAAGGACAGTTACGACCGCGACAAGCAGTGGAAGAGGTTTCATGCGCGTATGCGCGACGGTTATCCAGCCGAAATCCACTGTCAATTGGAACCATTCAGACGAAGGCCGTCGCTTCTTGACCGGTGTCTTACTGTTGCCGCCGCATACTGGTATCAAGTTGCGCTTTCAACGTTCCGTTTCTTTTCGATAAAGCTTCGTTCTATTCACTTGCTGCCGACCGTGTGGTCCGCAACAACCAGCCCTGGCGAACGAGAAGATCACCAACAACGTGCCGAACTCGGCCAAGGGCGATCCGGCCTACTTCGCCGCACCGGAATCGTGTCCATCCCATTTCTTGATTTCCCAAACACGCACCTTACGCTCCGCCCCGCGTTTATGGAATTGAACAACGACGAGATTCGCCGCTACTCACGCCACCTGATTCTGCCGGAAGTGGGATTGGCCGGGCAAAAGAAAATCTGCTCCACGAGCGTTTTGTGCATCGGCGCAGGCGGACTCGGATCTCCCATCACGATGTATCTCGCCGCGGCGGGCATCGGCAAAATCGGCGTGCTGGATTTCGATGTCGTGGATTTCTCGAACCTCCAGCGCC
>DATHKK010000442.1:0-4198 GCA_035489355.1 Candidatus Limnocylindria bacterium | reverse complement strand
TCGCCCTTGGGACTGATGTGCCAAATTTTGCTCGGCTTCGTTCCGTCCCAACCAGGCTCCGTGACGTAAATGCTTCCGTCGTAGCGCACCACGAGATCGTTGCCACGAAATCCTTCGACAATCGTCGTCGCTTTCCCGTCCGTACCGTAGGCGATGATCTTCTGTTCCTTGCCAGCCACAGCGTAAAGGCGTCCGTCAGGACCAAATGCTTCACCGTCGCCACCCTTTGAATCAGAAAGGAACTCCGCCACCTTGCCATCGAGGCTGACCTTGTAAGTCTTCGAGGCGCCCACGTCGTTGAAGAAGACTTCGCCTTTGGCATTTACCGCCGGGCCTTCGGTGAACTTATAGCCTTCTCCGACCAGTTCCCACGGAGTTTCTGTATCCACCACCTGCCGCACGTTCTGGCGCGACTTCCCTTCGGCGTTGGCCTTGATGGCCGCGGGGTAATCGCGCCACAGCCAGCGGATCGCGTCGGGAAAAACCTGCGTGGATTGATTGCCATCGTGCGCGCCTTTGCCCCAGGCGTGATTCACGTCGTAGCCGGCGAACACAAGGGAGCGCTGCATCTCCTGGTTCGCCATCCACCAATCACCGCCGTAGATGTTCAAATCGCTCTCGCCGTCTTGGAGGTAAATCCGAATCGGCTTCGGTTCTACTTTGCGAATGAGCGTGGGATAAATATTTCCGCCGCGCAGCCCGACGTAAGTGCCGATGCTGCTGAACACGCGATGAAAACGATCGGGCCGTTCCCACGCCGCCGTGAACGCCGCAATCGCTCCGCTGCTCGCTCCGCCGATGGAGCCGTCATCGGGATTCTTCGAGAGCGTGATGTCGTGCTTCTTCTCGATGAAGGGGAACAGTTCATCGATGAGGAATCGCGCGTAGTTGTCGCCCAGTCCGTCGTATTCGTAGCTGCGATTGAAGCGGTCCATCGCATTCGTATTCGGCGCGATCACGCGTCCGTGATTCACGAAGATGCCGACGAGTGCCGGCATTTCTTTCTTGTGAATCAGGTTGTCGAACACGACATCCGCTTTGTAGCCGCCGCCGTCCTGCAGCACCATGAAGGGCGCGGGCTTCGACTTGTCGAGTTGTTGCGGGATGTACACCGTGTACTCGCGCGTGGTGCCGGGAAAAATTTTGCTCTGGTCGAATGTCCCTTTGATGCGCTCGCCTTTCGGGACGCCCTCCTGCGGTTTGGAGTCAGGCCCGGGCGGATAAGGATTTTCCGGCGGTGCTCTTCTCACCGGCGGATCGGCGGCGAACAGCGGAGCAGCGCAAAGCAATGCAGCAGCGCAGAGAACGGCGAGTGATTTCATGGGCCGAATTGTTCGCGAACGCGGCGCGATGTCAAACCAACGTGCGGCGGTTTGCAACTGGCCGCACGTTGTCCCGGCTTGTGAACGCGCGCTGATTCCGTTTTCCTCGCGCCATGCGCATTCTCATTCCAACCGTTACGGCGGGCGCCGGTCATTTACAGGCGGCTGTTGCGTTGGAAGAAGCGTGGCGGGCCTTGCACCCGGAGGACGAAGTCCGCCGCCTCGCGTGCTCGATTACACGCCGGGTTGGTATCGAAAAATTTATGTGAAGGGCTACCTCAAGCTCATCGAACACGCGCCGGAAGTTTACGCGATGATGTTCAAGAAGACGGACAACGTGAAACGCATCCAGGAACTGATGAAGTTTCGCCGCCGATCTTCGCGCATCATGGCGACGAAGTTCGTCAAGGAACTCGTCGCGTTTCAGCCGGAGATGGTGCTCGCGCCGCACTATCTGCCGTTGGAAATTATTGGCGGCGTCATGGGGAAGCGCCGTTCTCGCCTGAAGAAAAATCCTTTCGTCGCTTGCATCGTGACCGACTTTGAAGCGCATGCTTTATGGATGGAACCTTGTGTGAATCTGTATTGCGTCGCGGCGCCCGCGACGAAAGCACGCATGGTCGCGCGCGGAGTGGGCGATGAGAACGTGGTTGTCACCGGGATCCCAATTGCTGCGAAGTTTTCTTCACGAGTCGATGCGAATGCCATCCGCGCGCAGTTCGTTTTCGAACGCGATGTGCCGACGTTGCTCGTGCTCGGCGGCGGCTTCGGCATGGGACTCGTGCGGGAAATTCTTGCTGAACTCGATAAGATCCAGCGCGTGCTGCAAATCATCGTTGTGTGCGGCAAGAACGAGAAGTTGCGCCAGCAGATCGCGTCTGAGTCGCAGCGACATCGCACCGCCGTGCTGGGCTTTGCCACGAACATGCACGAGTTGATGAGTGCATCGGATCTGATTCTAACCAAGCCCGGCGGACTCACGACTTCGGAAGCGCTCGCAATGGGCAAGCCGATCTTGATTCTGAATCCTATTCCCGGACAGGAAGCAGCGAATAGTGACTTCCTGCTGGAAGAAGGCACCGCGGTTAAAGTGAATTGCATTGAGGATTTGCCGTTCAAGATTACGAACCTGCTCGATTCGAAGAAACTGTTGCAGATGGCACGCGCGGCGCAGGCGCTCGGAAAACCACGCGCGGCCACGGCGATTTGCGAAGCCGCACTAGCCGCATCAAGTGGAGGGACGAGATCCGCGAATCCCAGTCTAACTAAAACTCGGTCGGGGACTCGTGGAACTCGTCCCTCCAAGCCCGCCGCTTTCGCATGACGCCGCACCGTTGCTGGGCTGAGGTGGACCTTGCCGCATTGCGCGGAAACCTGGCGTGGATTCGTCATCGCGTCGGCAAGGACGTGAAGGTCGTCACCGTCGTGAAGGCCGACGCGTACGGCCACGGCTTGAAGCAAATCGCGGCGTTGCTCATGCAGGGCGGCACGGACATTTTCGGCGTGGCCAATCTAACCGAGGCGCAAGCCATTCGCAGCGTGGGCCGAGGCTGGCCCGTCCTGATGCTGGGCGCATGTTTCCCGGAAGAGATCGAGACGGCGGTGCGCGATGATGTGATGCCCACCATTTCTTCGCTCGCCGAAGCGAAAGCGTTCAATAGCGCAGCCGCTCAACAGCGGAAGTTCTCGTTGATTCATGTGAAGGTGGACACGGGCATGGGGCGATTGGGCGTCGCGCCGGAGGCCGCGTCGGCGCTGCTCGCTCAGATAGCGGGCCTGTCGAATCTGCACGTGAGCGGTCTGTACACCCATTATTCCTCGGCGGAAGACAGTGCGGAATTCTCTACGTCGCAACGCAAGAAGTTTGAAGGAATCGTCAGCGACCTGCGCGCGAAGCATCTTCTGCCGCCACTCATTCACGCCAACAACAGCGCGGCGTTGCTCCATGAGCCGCGCAGCATCTACAACGTCGTTCGTCCGGGCTTGCTTGTTTATGGCATCGCGCCGCCGGGCACGCGCCGCTCTGCTTCGGCGTTGCAAAAGCATCTGCATGCGGCGCTGTCCTTGAAATGTCGTGTGAGCTTCGTGAAGGAGATTCCCAAGGGAACACCGCTGAGCTATGGGCGTACGTTCGTCGCCTCCAAGAAGATGCGCGTGGCCACGCTCGGCGCGGGGTATGGCGATGGTTATCCGCGCGCGGGCAGCAATCGCGCCGAGGTTTTAATCGGTGGCAAACGTTGCCGCGTGCTTGGGCGTGTGACGATGGATCAAACGCTGGTTGATGTATCAGCGCTTCGGGATGTCAACGCGGGCGAGGAAGCTGTGTTGATAGGCAAACAAGGCCGCGACGAGATCACCGTCACGGAGTTGGCGAGTTGGTGCGACACGGTGCCGTGGGAAATCCTGACCAACATCACGTCTCGCGTGCCGCGGGTGTATCGCGGCGGGCACGCGGCGTAGAGTGGTTGCGAAAATAGTTTCCCATTCCAACCACCAGAGATGGTAGGGCGTCGCTGTCCTCAGCGCGCCAGGCCACGCGAAGACGGAAAGCGCACATACTTGCGGACGCTCCACTCCGGCGCGCGGGGCAGCGACTCCCTACCTTCAGCGCGTGCCTCAGGAAGGCCTCGTAGCGCGCAGCCGCCGACGTTCCCGCCAGAATTCAAATACCGCCGGCAGAATCGAGAGGATGATGATCGCGATGATCACCAGGCCGAAATTCTTTTTCACCACGGGTTGGTTGCCAAAGAAATAGCCGAGTGGCAGGAAGAGGCCCACCCAGAGCAGCCCACCAATGACGTTGTAGGACATGAAGCGCCGATACGTCATCTTACCCATGCCGGCCACGAACGGCGCGAAGGTGCGGACGATGGGGA
>DATHKK010000441.1:0-3549 GCA_035489355.1 Candidatus Limnocylindria bacterium | reverse complement strand
TGTGGGGAATTTTTCCGGTGAAGTCCCTGTGCTGGTCGTCGGAGTTGGCGTCGAAGCTCCGCAGCTCGTAGCCTTCTCGATGTTCGCCGCATATTGGCCTGACTCGCAGTAAACAACTTCGTTCTCGCCAGTCTCGGCCGGCACCATGAATTCGTGCGAGTAGTTGCCTCCAATCACGCCTGTGTCCGCCTCCACGGGAAAGTTCTGCAAGCCGCAGCGATCGAAGATGCGTTTGTAGGCGCCATACATTTTCTGATAGCTGCCCATTGCGGCTTCATCGCTGACGTCGAAGCTGTAGGCATCCTTCATGATGAATTCCTTCGCCCGCATTAGCCCGAACCGGGGGCGAATTTCGTCACGGAACTTGATGCTGACCTGATAAAAGTTCACCGGCATCTGGCGATAAGAATTGATTTCGCTCGCTGCGATTGTGGTGATGACTTCCTCGGCGGTCGGGCTGAGCACCCATTCCTTCTTCGCGCGGTCCCGCACTTTGTAGAGCACGTCGGCGGCGGTTTCGTAACGGCCGGTCTTACGCCAGATGTCGGTCGGTTGAAGCGCGGGCATGAGGACTTCGAGCGCGCCGGCGCGGTTCATTTCCTCGCGGACGATTTGCTCGACCTTGCGCAACGCGCGAAGCCCGAGCGGCAAGAAAGTATAAAGTCCGCCCGTCAGCTTGCGAATCAGTCCTGCGCGCAACAGCAGTTTGTGCGAGGTGATCTCCGCGTCCGCGGGAGTTTCCTTGAGAGTGGGAATGAATGCATGGGTCCAACGCATAAAATAATTTGCCACGGAGTCGCGGAGTCACAGAGCCAAATTCTCTGCGTCTCCGTGCCTCTGTGGCTGGCAGAGTTTACTTCACCGTATTGACCAGCGGTGCCAGTCCTTGAATCCGAACTTCGAGCCGGTCGCCGGATTCGATTGGCCCCACGCCGCTCGGGGTGCCAGTGAGGATGACATCGCCGGGTAGCAGCGTCATGTTCGTTGAAATAAAGCTGACGACGTGAAAGCAATTGAAGATGAGCTGGCTCGTGTTCGAGTTCTGCCGGAGCTGGCCGTTTTGAAAAAGTTGAATCGTCAGATCATGCGGATCGATTTTCGTTTCAACGTAAGGCCCGAGTGGTGTGAACGTGTCGAAAGACTTTGCCCGCGCCCATTGGCTCTCGGCAGCTTGAATTGTCCGGTCGCTGATGTCCTGCGACGCCGTGTAGCCGAAGATGTATCGCGCGGCTGCCGCGGGAGTGACGTTGCGGACGCGGCGACCAATGACCACGGCCAGTTCCGCCTCGAAGTCCGTGCGATGAGTGGCGAAGGGAATCTCGACCTTTCCACCATCGGGAATCAGCGAGGTCGGGGCCTTGAGCCAGAACAACGGTTCCTTGGGAAGTGGCTTGCCTGACTCACGCGCGTGATCGGCATAATTGAGTCCGACGGCGATGACCTTCGAGGGGTTAACGGGGGTCAACGTCCGCAAACCTTTGACCGGCGTGGGTTTCTTATCGAAGGACGGCGAGCCAAAAACATCGCCTTGTAAGCGGAAAAGCTCCCCGTCCACCACCTTGGCAAAGAAAATCTCGTCGCCCTTCTGAAACCGGCCGATAGCTGCCATAAAGTAGGCGCGGTTGTAACAAACGGCGAAAGAGCGTCGCAAGCTTGGAATTCAAAATGGGTTGCGTCTCGCAATGCGCCTGCCGCCCAAGTCACGTGTGATCAACCCTTTTTGCCCGTTGACACGAGACGTTCCCCGGCTACTCTCACGCGCCGCATGGAACTAGCCCCTGGCGATAAACGCGAGACGGCCAGCCCCGATGCACCAGAGAGGAAGTGAATACAGTTGACCGAAATCAGGCTTAAAAAAGGCGAATCCGTGGACAAGGCGTTGCGCCGGTTGAAAAAGAAAATCGACCGGGAAGGCACGCTCAAGGAAGTGCGCAATCACCGGCATTTCGAAAAGCCGAGTGAACGCAAGCGCCGTAAAATGAAGGCCGCGCGTTTCTCAGCCATGCTGACCGCGCGCTATGCCGATCTGTGATGGCTGATCTGTAATTCCCATTGAACGATTCAGGCCGGGTGCGGTCTCCGTGATAGCACTCGGCCTTTTGTTTATGTATTCACTCTCGAGTTGCTGGAACTCACAAAGACACATTGATGGCCGCGCGATGCTCGAAGAAATTCGAGCGTTAGGGTTCGAGTCCGCCGAGCTGAGCCACGGTATTCGCATCAGCCTGTTGCCGGGCATCCTCGACGCAGTAGAAGCTGGCGTCGTCAAAATTTCTTCCGTCCACAACTTTTGTCCGCTGCCGATGGGCATCGACCGCGCCGCGCCCAACGTTTTCCAGTTTTCCGCCGACAATCCACGCGAGCGGGAGAATGCTTTTCGCCACACGGTCAAAACCATTGAGACGGCCGCTCGGCTGAAAGCGCCCATCGTCGTGCTCCACATGGGTTCCGTGGACATGAAAGATTACACCGAAAAACTCGTGGACCTCCTCGCCGATGGAAAACGTGACACGCCGAAGTTTCAGAAACTCTGCGAGGAAGCCAGCCGGAAGCGCGAGGACAAGAAGGAGCGTTATACAAATGCCGCCTACGAGATGTTGGGGCGCCTCATTCCCGTGGCGGAAAAACATGGCGTGCTGCTCGGCATCGAAAACCGTGAAGGTTTGGAAGAGATTCCTTTCGAGAGCGATCTGGATCTGTTCTTCCGCGAGTTCACGTCGCCCATCGTGCGCTACTGGCACGACACGGGACACGCGCAGATCAAAGAGAACCTCGGCTTCATCGGCCATGCTATGCACCTCGAGTCGTTCACGGAGCGCCTCGCTGGCTTTCACATTCACGACGTGGAATATCCGGGACGCGATCATCAAGAACCCGGCACCGGCTGCGTAAACTTCAACGCCCTCAGGCCATTTGTGCGACCCGAGCACATCAAGGTTTTCGAGTTCAGCCCTAATCTCGACACGCCGCAGGTGATGTCTGGTGTCGCACACATCAAATCCATCTGGGGCAACGCGTGAGCGCAGCGAAACGAATCTGGGGCGCAAGCTGGCGCGCGGCGGTTGGCATCGCGCTGCTTCTCTGGATCGTTCACTCCATATTCGTCAATGAAGCGCGGCAACGTGCCGGCAGTGGTCTCTTGGTGGATAAAGGGAACCAGGTCACCTGGAACAACACTCAGCAACCGCCGCGCATGGAACAATGGCGCCTGGGCTGGACCTACGGGCCCCCTGCCCTTTGGCAAACCCTGCGCAGCGTTCATCCCGGATCGCTCGTCCTGTCTTTTCTGCTTGTCGGCGGCACCTTGTTCATCGGCGTCGCCCGTTGGCGCATGGTGCTGAACGTTCACGGGCTTAATCTCTCGTTCAGTCGCGCCACGGAAATTTCTCTCGTCGCTCATTTCTTCAACTCATTTCTCCTCGGCACCGCCGGTGGCGACGTCATGAAGGCCTACTACGCAGCGAGAGAGACACACCACAAAAAGTCCGAAGCCGTGGTCGCCGTCTTTGTGGATCGCGTCATCGGTTTGTGGGCCATGCTTTTGTTTGC
>DATHKK010000440.1:0-4612 GCA_035489355.1 Candidatus Limnocylindria bacterium | reverse complement strand
CGGCGACAACGATCTCGATCTGATCGTCAATGCCATTGGCCGGGGCACCGCGATTTTTCTGAACGATGGACGCGGACGATTTGCGGATGTAACGAAGAGCGTCGGCACCGCCGCCCGAACCGGCAGCACCTCGCTCGCGATGGCCGACGTGGACGGCGACGGCGATTTGGATCTCTACGTGACGAACTACCGCACCTCCAGCTTGCGGGATGAACCGTTCACGAAATTCACCATCAACATCGTGAATGGCAAACCTGCAGTCACGGCCGTGAATGGAAAGCCGGCCACCGCGCCAGAACTGCTCGGACGTTTCACCGTAAACGAGGAAGGCGCGATCACGGAGCACGGCGAGCCGGACGTTCTCTTTCGCAATGAAGGCGGCGGAAAGTTCTCTCCAGTGTCATGGACCAATGGCGTGTTTCACGACGAAGACGGAAAGCCCTTCTCAGTCCCCTACGAGTTTGGTTTGTCCGTGATGATGCGTGACCTCAATGCCGACGGCGCCCCGGACATTTACGTCTGCAATGATTTCGAAGGCGAAGATCGCGTCTGGATAAACCAGGGCCGCGGCACGTTTCGGCTCATCCCGCGGCCGGCGCTCCGGCAGACTTCCGTTTTCTCGATGGGCGTGGATGTCGCCGACATCGATCGTGACGGGTTCGACGATATTTTTGTCGTGGATATGCTCAGCCGCGAGCACACGCGCCGCATGGTGCAACTCGGCGACCGCAAGCCCGCGTTCTCGATGCCAGGCCTGTTCACGAACCGGCCGCAGTATATGCGCAACACACTTTTCTGGAACCGGGGCGATGGCACTTACGCCGAGGTCGCGCAGTTCGCCGGACTGGAGGCGAGCGAATGGTCCTGGACCCCAATCTTTCTCGATGTCGATTTGGATGGCTACGAAGACCTGCTCATCAGCAACGGCCATTTGCGTGACGCGCAGAACATCGATTACTCGCGGCGCGTGGAATCGCTGAAGGCCGAGCGCCGCATGAGCACCGTCGAGCAACTGCGTTTGCGCAAAATTTATCCGCGGCTCGACAATCAGAACTTCGCCTACCGCAATCGCGGCCAGTTGCGTTTCGAAGATATCAGCGCGGCGTGGGGTTTTGACGCAGCCGGCGTGAAGCAAGGAATGGCGCTCGCGGACCTCGATAACGATGGTGACCTCGACGTAGTCGTCAATTCGCTCAACGGTCCGGCGCTGCTCTATCGCAATGACGCTGCCGCGCCGCGTGTGCAGGTGCGTTTGAAAGGCAAGCCTCCGAATACCCGCGGCGTCGGCGCGAAGATCCGTGTGTTTGGCGGTCCGATGGCGCAATCCCAGGAAATGATTTGCGGTGGACGCTTTTTGTCGGGTGATGATTTTCTCCGTGTCTTCGCGGCCGGCAATGCGACGAATCTCCTGACCATCGAAGTAATCTGGCGGAACGGCGCGCGGAGCGTGGTCCGCGAGGCGCGGGCCAATCGAAT
This sequence comes from Candidatus Limnocylindria bacterium, assembly GCA_035489355.1. Taxonomy (GTDB): domain Bacteria; phylum Verrucomicrobiota; class Verrucomicrobiia; order Limisphaerales; family SIBH01; genus JANNGC01. The sequence continues at coordinate 3,136 of DATHKK010000440.1, read as the reverse complement.
TTACGAGATCGACGAAGACATCGCCGCACCAACTCCGACGCCAAAGCCGAAAGTCCAGAGTCCTCCTCCATTGTTCAAAGATGTAAGCGAACTGCTCGCTCACCAGCATCATGACGAGGACTTCAGCGACTTCGATCGCCAGCCGCTGCTCGTGAGGAAGCTGAGCCAGTCAGGTCCGGGCGTGACGTGGTTTGATCTTGATGGCGACGGTTTGGACGATTTGCTTTTGGGCAGCGGGAAGGGCGGGGAACTTGCGGCGTATCGGTTCGACGGACGTGGCGGCTTTCGGCGCATGAAAAGTCCCCCGTTCAACACCGTTGCCTCGCGAGACCAAACGTCGGTGCTGGGAGTGCAACGCGACAGCCATCGCACGTTGCTGGCGGGCCAGAGCAATTATGAAGATGGGCAGACCAACGGCGCAGTCGTGCAGACCTTTGATCTTGCTGGCGGAAGAGTCATGGAACCGCTGCCCGGGACAGAATCCTCCGCCGGACCGCTTGCGCTCGCTGACATCGATGGCGATGGCGAACTTGATCTTTTTGTTGGCGGGCGCGTGGTTCCGGGGCGTTATCCCGAAGCTGCGTCATCTCTGATCTTTCGTGGCGTTCAAGGGCGCTGGGTGCTCGACGCGGAGAACACAAAAGCATTTTCCAAAGTTGGATTGATCACGAGCGCCGTGTTTTCCGACTTCGACGCTGACGGTGCGCCCGATCTCGTGCTGGCGAACGAATGGGGACCGCTGCGTCTTTTCCGCAATGACCACGGCCAACTGAAGCCTTGGAATCCGCGCATCACGGGCAGTCCTCTGACCTCGCGTGATTCCACTTTCAATGATCTCACCGGTTGGTGGAACAGCGTCGCAGTAGGCGATTTCGATGGTGACGGGCGCACGGATTTGGTCGTGGGAAACTGGGGCGAGAACACCGGTTACCAAAGCTGCCAGCCTGAACCGATTCACGTTTTCTACGGTGACTTCGACGACAACGGCACGTTTGATGTGCTGGAAGGTTGCTTCGATCGCGCGCTCAAAAAGATGGTTCCGCTGCGCGATGCTAGTGCTGTCGCGCGCGCGCTGCCTTACCTCGCTGCGCGGTTTTCGAATTACGAAGAGTACGGGAAGGCGAGCATGACCGAAGTGATCGGCAACAATGCGGCTGTTAAGGAGCTTTCGATCAACACACTGCAATCGATGGTCTTCCTGAATCGTGGGACAACCTTCGAGGCGCGCCCGCTGCCGCTCGAAGCCCAACTGTCGCCAGTCTTCGGCGTCGCAGTAGCGGATTTCGATGGCGACGGCCGCGAGGATTTGCTCTTGGCGCAAAACTTTTTCGCCGTTGAACCGATGACCGCGCGCTACGATGCGGGGCGCGGCTTGCTGCTGCGGGGCAGGGGAGACGGCACGTTTCAATCGATGCGCGCACAGGAAAGTGGCCTCGCGATCTATGGCGAAGGCCGCGGCGCTGCGGTTTGCGATTACGATGGGGATGGCCGCGTGGACGTGTGCATCGGCCAGAACGGCGCGCAAACCAAGCTCTATCGCAACGAGCAGGCGCGCGTCGGTTTACGCGTGCGTTTGCAAGGCCCCGCTTCGAATCTACTGGCCATTGGCGCGATGCTCCGCCCGATTTTCGCGAGTGGGAAAGCAGGCGCCGGGCGAGAGATTCATGCTGGCGCGGGCTGGCTTTCGCAGGACAGCGCCGTGCAGGTTCTGGCCACGCCCGAGCCGATCAAATCTTTCTCCGTGCGCTGGCCCGGCGGCAAGACAACACAGTCCGGCGTTCCGCCGAGTTCGGTTGAAGTGACGATTGATTGGTCTGGAAAATTGACAGTAGTTCGATAGCATCGCGACAATCCAACGCCGCTCACGAAATTGTCCCGCATCTTTGCTGTTCTTTGCGCCGTGGTCGCTCTGCTCTGCTTCGCTACCAGTTCTCCCGCGCAGTGAGGCTTACCAACCCGGCGAACCCGCGTTGAGTTGAGGCGAGAGCGATTACGGATTGGAATGTCCGCCGCCGTGACGGGGCCGGTCCCCCGTCGCCAACGCCGATGTCGCCGTTCTGCAAGGGGCGGCCGGCTGGCGTCATACTCAAATCGTGCGGTAGAAAATCACCGTGCCGTGCAGACGCCCGTCGGGACTGCACGCATAGCCCGGTATTTCGCCAACTTGAGTCCAGCCCATCTGCTCATACATCGCTGCGGCTGGCTTGTGCGGCTCGGTGTCGAGATAGAGCAGCGACCGCCGCGTGGCATGCGCCTCTTGCTCGATGGCCGCCATCAATGATCGGGCAATGCCTTGCCGCCGCCATCGAGTGTGGACGAATAGCTTCTGAACCTCCGCCCGGTGCAAACCGTTCGGACGGGTGCAAAGCCCTAGCTGCACACTGCCAACGATCACGCCATCACGCCGGGTGGTGAGCAAGATGCGAGAGACCTGCCCCATCTCGCGAAAGACATCCTGCCAATAACGCTCGGCTACATCGGCGGACAAAGGCTGCGTGAAGCCGATGGATGCGCCATCATGCACCGCATCCTGAAGCAGCGCGACAAGCTGAGATAGAACGTCTCGCGCTTCGTCTGCTGTGACTCTCTGAATGTCTTGCATAAACTTTGGACGAGTGAGCCTGCATGGTTAGACCATTGTGTCACGGCTGACCCCCGCGTCTGCGCCGCCGCAGCTCACCGCCAAACTGAAACCACGCTGCAAGCAGGATGGTTGAAGTGGAAATCAGACCGACGATGCCAAACAGCGAGAAGCCGTGCCGAACCAGTGACACGACGTTCACCGTGTCGATGACTCCACAGATGATCGTGAATGCGACCAAAGATGTGACCAATCCACGGTGGCTCATCTCGTTCGGCCTCTTTGAATTTCGGGTGATCACGTGAAGCGGCCTAATGTCCCAAGCTCAGCGACGGTGGCCACGAGCCGCGGCGATTGGAACAGGAGCACGATGCCGCTGACCTGACCCCAAACACTGGACAGTTCAAAACTGGAGACCTGCCATTGGTTTGATGTTGTTGTTTGTTGCGACGCTTCGTGACGGAGGGAGGGCGGAGCCCGACCGCAGCCGCGAAGCGTCGTGTCGCGCCGCAAACTCGTTGGGCGTCTGGTAGCCCAACGCACTGTGCGGCCGCA
>DATHKK010000439.1:0-4412 GCA_035489355.1 Candidatus Limnocylindria bacterium | reverse complement strand
GGTGAACGCGGTGGCGTAGGCGACGGCGGGATCTTCCTTTACGATGTTCACGACGCGGGCGGCAGAGGTTTGCATCGCCATGAACGAAGCGTCCTGCGCGCCCTGGATGTTGCCGAAGATGGTGCCGTTGTCCTGCTGCGGAAAAAATCCCTTCGGCACGATGATGAACAAATAAATGTTCACGCCGATGGTGACAAGCAGCACGGCAAGCGTGAGGGCGGGATGACGCAGAACCCACGTTAGGCTGCGCTCATATCGCTCCAGCACCCACGTGAAGAATTTTTCACTCGCGCAGTAAAGACGGCCCGGAGCGCGGGCTTCAGTCCGCTTCGACCTGGCTTGTTCAACGGTGTTGGTGGATTCGGACGCACCATTCGATTCTCGCGTTGAACCGGCGTAAACGCCGTGCTCCATTTCGCTCGGCGAGTCGCTCGTGCCCTTCTTCCGGCTGCGCAACAATCGCGCGCACATCATCGGCGTGGCGGTGAGCGAGACGACGAGCGACACCAGAATCGCCGTCGAGAGGACGACTGCGAATTCGCGGAACAATCTCCCAACGATTCCGCCCATCAGCAGAATTGGAATGAACACCGCCACGAGCGAAAGGCTGATAGAGAGCACGGTGAAGCTCACTTCGCGCGCGCCTTTGAGCGCCGCTTCCATCGGCTTCATCCCTTGCTCCAGGTAACGCGAAATGTTTTCGATGACGACGATGGCGTCATCCACCACGAAACCGGTCGAAATCGTCAGCGCCATCAGCGAGAGATTGTCCACGCTGAAGCCGCACAGATACATGATGCCGAATGTGCCGATGAGCGACACCGGCACTGCGATGCTCGGAATGAGCGTGGCGCGCCCGTTGCGGAGAAAAACGAACACCACGAGAATCACCAGCCCCACCGCGATGACGAGCGTGCGTTCCACTTCGCGCACCGATTCGCGAATCGTCGTCGTGCGATCGAGCACTACGAGGAAATTGATCGCTGCTGGCATCGACGCCTTGAGCGATGGAAGCGCGGCTTTGATGCGGTCCACCGTCTCGATGATGTTCGCGCCCGGCTGGCGGAAAATGATGAGCGGAATGCTCGGCTTGCCATTCAGAAATCCCGCCGCGCGGATGTTCTCGACCGAGTCCTGGACGTTAGCGACATCCGAAAGCCGCACCGCTGCGCCATTGCGATACGCAACGATGAGCGGTTTGTAATCGTCGGCCTTGAGCAACTGATCGTTCGCGAGAATGTCGGCGGTGGTTTGATCATCGCTGATCTGGCCCTTCGGCGAATTCGCATTCTGCCGCCCCAACATCGTGCGCACGTCTTCGAGACTGAGACCGAAGCTGTTGAGGTGAGTTGGATTCACATCCACGCGCACGGAGGGAAGTGCGCCGCCGCCTACGGTGACCTGGCCGACGCCTTGAATCTGCAAGAGCCGCTGCTGAATGATCGTGGACGCGGCGTCATACATCCGCCCGCGATCATAAATGTCCGACGTGAGTGAGAGAATCATGATGGGCGCGTCGGCGGGATTCACTTTCCGATACGTCGGATTGTTGGGGAGATTCGCCGGGAGATTCGCGCGCGCCGCGTTGATGGCTGCCTGCACGTCACGCGCCGCGCCGTCGATGTCGCGGTTCAGATCGAATTGCAACGTGATCGCAGTGTTGCCGAGAAAGCTCGCCGAAGTCATCTCCGCCACGCCCGCGATGTGACCGAGTTGCCGTTCGAGCGGCGCCGCGACCGACGATGCCATGATTTCCGGACTCGCCCCCGGCAACGCTGCCGCCACGGTGATGGTCGGAAAATCCACTTGCGGCAACGGTGCGACCGGCAGTTGGAAATAGGCAACAATTCCCGCCAGCGCAATCGCCGCCGTGAGCAACGCCGTGCCCACGGGCCGTCGAATAAATGGCGCGGAGATATTCATGGCGAGCGGTAGAAGATCCTCGGCGGAATGAAAGCGCGTCGTAGTATTTTATCGTCGTCCATTGTCGTTCATCTGCGGGTTGAACTGAATCGTTCCGTCAAGATGCTGAAATCACTTCCGTTGTGTTTCATTGCGAACAGTTTGTCCGTCGCGGACAAGGCGCAGATTCAGAAGTCCATTCCACTACTCGTCCCTCGACTCCCGCCATTCGACTCAATAGGTTCCACGGCATGCGAACGGAGTCCATCGAGTTTCTCAAGACGCTGGTCAACACGCCCAGCCCATCAGGCAATGAACTGCGCGGCCAGCGAGTGTGGCTGGATTACGCGAAGCAGTTTGCGGATAAGACGTATTGGGACGCCTACGGCAATTGCGTCGCGGTGTTGAACAAAGGCGGTTCGCCGCGCCTGATGCTCGCCGCCCACGCGGATGAAATTGCGATGACGGTGAACTTCATCACGAAGGAGGGGTTCATTTACGTGCGCAAAGTCGGCGGTATTGATTCGGGAATTATGCGAGGACAGCGCGTTAGCATTCACACCCGTGAAGGCGATGTGCGCGGCGTCATCGGCAATGTCGCGCCGCATTTGACCAGGCAGGAGGGTGGCGAGCGCAAGGTGCCGAAGATGGAAGACCTGTTCATCGACATCGGCGTGAGGAGCCGGCCAGAAGCGGAGCGAGTGGTTCGCATTGGCGATCCGATCACGCTGGTCGATCAATTTGAAATGCTGCGCGGCGACGTCGCGATTGCGCGTGCGTTCGATAATCGCATCGGCACTTTCGCCGTCGCCGAAACCCTGCGGCTCCTGCGCGAGGGCGGGAAGTTACCCAAAGCGGAGATTCTCGCGGTCTCGAATATCATGGAAGAGGTCGGCCTGTTTGGCGCGCGGCAAATCGCTTACTCGCTGAAGCCCGACGTGGCGCTCGTCGTGGATGTGACTCACGCCACGGATTATCCCACCATCAATCAATGCGCGCATGGTGATGTGAAACTGGGCCACGGCCCGGCATTGACCCACGGTGGCTGCAACCATCCCAAAGTGATCGCGCGCCTCGAAGCGGTCGCGAAACAGCAGAAGATCAAGATCCAGCATGAGGCGATGTCGAACAGCAGCGGCACGGACACGGACGCGATTTTCTGGACGCGGGGCGGCATTCCATCAGGACTGATCAGTTTGCCGAACCGCTACATGCACTCGCCGGTCGAGGTGGTGAGCTTGAAAGACCTGGAACAGATCCCGCAATTGATGGCCGCGTTCGCGTTGTCGCTCAAGAAGGGCGAGGAATTCAAAGTGAAGATTTAGGGCGAACTGATTCAGACTTCTACAGAAGCAAACGAAGGGAACAAAGTATTCGGCGGGGCTGTTTCCCAATTGAAAAGTGTCCACGCTCCTGAATTATTCCGAACGTGCTGCGCGGTTACGACCTCGATTGGCTCGGACGTAGTTCCACCAGGCAACGTCCTCCGAAAAGGCGCGGGCAGAGCGAGAGCAGGGCATCGAGGCGTCGCATCATTCCAAACAATGCAGCGGGATACATCGAAGGTTTGCTGTAGCCGCCGCTGAAGAGATAGCTGAACGCGCTGAAAGCTTCTGCGTGCGTCACGTTCCAGCCGTCCAGGCCGCTCGCTTCTTTTCCGCCGAAGAACAAGCGAGTGGCGTTGCCTTGCGCGGCGTAGTAATCGCGAGGCGAAGGATATTTCTCGGCAAAATCCAGCGGAACCTTCCACGCCACCGGCTCGTGATGGAGCAATCCATAAACCGGAAAACTCGCGACGCTGATGAAAGGCTCGAACAAAATGACGCGGCCATGTTCGTTCAGCACTCGCTTGGCTTCGTTGAGGAAAGCGCGCGGGCGGCGCAAGTGATGAAACACATCGAAGAGAATCAGGTGCGAGACGCTGCCGCTCGCGAAAGGCAGTTCGTAGCCATCGCAAACCAAGTCCAGCCAGCGATTTGGAAACAAGTCGGTGCAGATGGCGTGCGGCAGATACGTTTTGAGATTGCCGATGCCGGAGCCGATTTCGACGACAGCGCCCGGAGCACTCGTGTTGATATGGCGGAGAATCTTTTCGTAGAAGCCCGCGTAAATCTTTCGCAGCAGCGGCTTGTTCGTCCACGCCGCGAGATTTCTCTCGATCTCGATCTGGTGCTGCTCCAGCGGCGTCATGCAAAAAATTTCAAACGCCGCGCGGCGAACAACGTCATGCGCAGCAACAGCCAGCCGTGTTTCCAGCGCGCGATGTTGGTTTCGCCGTAGGTGCGCGCGCGATAGCGGATGGGCAGGTCGATGATGCGCAGGTTCAACTTGGCCGCGCCAAAAAGCAGATCGAAATCGCCGAAGGGATCGAAGTCGCCGAAGTAGGAGCGATTGCGCGCGATAAGTTCATAGTGCGAACGCAGCAAAACTTTTGTGCCGCAGAGCGTGTCTTTGATCGGCTGGCCGAGCAGCCAACTGAACATGAAGCCAAAGCACTTGTTCGCGATCAT
>DATHKK010000438.1:0-5499 GCA_035489355.1 Candidatus Limnocylindria bacterium | reverse complement strand
CTGGCGGCCTGGGGCGATGGCGATTCCGCGGGAAACGACAATTACTACTCGACGCGCGTTTTCAAAACTCCCCTGGAGGTCACGCGCGCCAATCATCGTTCGGCGCCGCGTTATGAAGTGGGTTGGTATCGGCGGCGCGTCACGATTCCAAATGGGCCGGAGTGGGAGGGCAATCGTGTTGTGCTCACCATCGGCGCCGCGGATTTTTGCACGGACGCATGGGCGAATGGAAAACATCTCGGTCATCACGAAGGGGGTTACACACCGTTTGAGTTCGATATCACGGACGCACTCGGCGGGAAGGGCGCGCGCGAGGCGCTGATTGTTTTGCGCGTGGAAGATCCGATGGACAATCACGAGCAACCCGTGGGCAAGCAGTGGAAATGGTACACGACCACGAGCGGCATCTGGCAGACGTTGTTCATCGAGCCTCGCGGCGCGAGCCATATTGACGACTTCCGAATCTATCCTGACATCGAGAAGGGCGAGGTGCGTTTCGAACTGCACTGTCAGAACACGACTGAGGATTTCGCAGTGAGCGTGGACATCTGGCCGCCTGGCGAACGCAACGGCTCGCGTACGAAAGTGGACGTCCCGATCCACGATGGCCGCGGCGACAAAACGGTGAAGATCGAACCGTTGCTGCTTTGGGATCCGAACAGCCCGCATCTTTACGACGTGCAGTTCACGTTGCGCGATGCCTCCCGGATTCATGATGTGGTGCGCAGTTACTTTGGCATGCGGAAGATTGATTTCGAGCAGAGCGACAATCCCGAGCGGCCTGCCTTCCTGCGCGTGAATGGCGTGGCGCGTTATCTGCGTGGTGCGCTCTATCAGTCGTATCATCCGGACGGTGTTTACACGGCGAGCGATGTGGAGGTGTTGAAGAATGACATCGAGGCGGCGAAGAAATTCGGGTTCAACTTTCTGCGCGCGCACATCAAGATCGATGACCCGCTGCTTTACTATTGGGCGGACAAACTCGGCATGTTGTTCATGGCGGACATGCCAAACTTCGGCGAAGGCGGTGACACGCCGCTCGGCCGCAAACGCTGGGAGCAAATGATGCGCGAGGCCATCCAACGGGACTTCAATCATCCTTCGATTTTTTCGTGGTGCATTTTCAATGAATCGTGGGGCTTCGGCGGACAGGTGGAGTTGATCAAACATTTCGATCAATCACCCAAACTTCCGCCAAAGGAAGAAAGCCGGGAAGTGCCCGGCGCGGTTTCAGCGGATTCCAGTTCCCCTGCTGCGAGCACTGCGGTTATTCAACCCGTGGAGAAGAAGCGGCTCGACAATGTCGGTTCGCACAAGTGGGTCCACGAGATGTGGCAATTGACGAAGCAGCTCGACCCGACGCGGCTCATCGAGGACATGAGCGTTTGCCACTGGGACCATCTGGATTATTTCGCGCACACGGAAACGGACATCAACTCGTGGCACTTCTACATCAACGACTACGCGAAGGCGAAGGAGCACATTCGCAAAATCGTCGAGAGCACCTACCGCGGTTCGAGTTTCAATTACGTGCAAGGCTTTCAGCACAAAGGCACGCCGCTGATCAACAGCGAGTACGGCGGCATTGGCGCGCTCGACGGTGACTGTGACATGAGCTGGAGTTTCAAATTTCTGACCAACGAATTACGCCGCCATCAACAAATCTCCGCTTACATCTACACCGAACTGCACGACGTGGAATGGGAGTACAACGGGTTTCTGAATTACGACCGGACGCCCAAGGAGATCGGCTACGATCCACGCATCATCAATGAGAGCGATGCGCTTCCCATCGACGCGCCGCCGATCGCGAAGCTGTCACACGGCCAGGAAACGACGGTGAATGTTTCTTCATCTCACTATTCAACGAAGGAGAAGAAGAACATCACACTGCACTGGCGGCTGGGGGGAATGGATACACGCGGTCGCCTGCACCAGGATCTGGCTCGCGGCATGGCGCCCATCCTCTTTCCGCATCGCCGCGTCTGGCACGCGCACACGATTCCGTTGATCATGCCCCGCGAAACCATGCTCTGTTGTCTCACCGTGGAAGCGCGGAATGAGCTTGGTCTGGTGGTGGCCCAGAACAACGTGGAATTCTTCGTCAGCGATGGCTACCCGGGGCAATCGCAGGAACTGGATGATCACACTCTCATTTTGCGAGGCGCGCCCAGCGATTGGGAAGGGGCCTGGTGGAGTGATGGGCAGAACGATCGCGAAGCCGGCCGCCACGAAGACAGTAGCTGGGGCCGCGGCCACGGCTTCTTTGAATGGAACCTGCCGTTGCACGGCCGCGACATTACGAAAGCGCGCCGCATCCGGGTGCTGTGCGAAGCGTCATCGCATCGTACCGACACGCCGCAGACGGACGAGGACATTTACCCGACGACCATGCAGATGTTTCTGAATGACATACGCGTGTTCGAAGGAGTCTTGCGAAATCATCCGCACGACTCGCGCGGTGTGCTCAGCTATCTGCGCGGCGGGAAGGGCGCGTATGGTTACCTCACTCACGCTTATGCCGAGCGCGAGACATTGCAGGAGGTCGCTGCTCGCGTGCGTGACGATCGCATTCGGCTTCGCTTCGCCGTGCCGGAACACGCGATGGCTCGCGGCGGGTTGACCATCTACGGCGCGGAGTGCGGGCACTATCCGGTTTCGCCGACGATCATCGTGGAATGGTAACGATGGTGCATGCCATGAACAGGTTGAAGATTGTTTGCGGGTTTTAGTTTTGGCGTGCGTGTAACGGGTGAAGAGCAACATCACTCGACATTATGAAACGTTTCATTTCGGCCGGCCTTATCTTGATCCTCAGCTTGACCTTCGTTATTGCGACCAGTCAGGGCGCCGAAGATAAGGCGAAAGCTGATACCGGCAGCGTCGAGGCTGCATGGAAACGGCGCGTGCCGGACTTTCAGGCCGAGCTTGGAAGGCGTGACGAAAATTTTTCATTGTCCGAGTTTGTTAAAGCGCGTCTCGCCCCTGCATTCCCCGAGATTAACTTCATAATTCCAGAAAATTTGCGAGATGCTGACGTGCCCTATTTTCAGCTTCGTAATGTGACGTTGAGTGACATTTTGAAAGCCTTGGAGCTGTCAACCGCAGGACGCATTCGCGGGGGTGTGCCAGCAGACGCCTTGGTGGACGCCACGGGTCTTCCTGTTCCGCGGCTTGCTGCCGAATCAAACCTGGTGACCTTCACGATCCTTTCCGCCCCAGGTACTGCTCCGAGCGTTCAAACTACCGTAATGTGTCGCGTGTTCAGCCTCACCTCATATCTTGAGCACCGCTCCGCGACAGAAAGTGATAGAGCGATGAACCTTCTTTACGAGACGTTTGCCGTTGCGTGGGAAATGTTAAGCAAACAAGACGGCGATGTTCGTCAACCGAGTCTTAAGATTCACCAGGGAACCAAATTGCTGATCGCCGTGGGGCGCGAGAAAGAACTGGTGGTAATTGAGCAAGTCATTAAGGAGTTGCAAGGCTCTGCTCCAACCAGGACGGTTGCCGCACCTGCGGACAATGAACTCAAACCGAAAAGCACAACCGCAAGCCCGCCCCCAGCGGCTGGAACCAAGCCATGACTCGTGATTGTGTCCGCCGCCATTGTGTCGCCACTCACGCCCACGCTCGCCAGCTCGCGCATGGAAAGCTCGGCTGCCACCAATCAAGGTTCAGAAATCCGCCTTCTCACTTTGGCCCTTGCCGCTGGCGATGAAGAAGCATTCCGAACATTTCACGCTGCCTACTTTGATCGTTTGTTGCGTTACCTGATCGTGGTGACACGCGGGGACGAGCAGGGGGCCCGCGACGCGTTGCAGGAAACGTTCATCCGGGTCGTTCGTCACGTACGCGGCTTTGATTCCGAAGAAACGTTCTGGAGCTGGCTCACGGTATTGGCGCGCAGTTCGGCCGCCGATGCAGGACGCAAGCGACGGAGTTATTGGCGGCTTCTTACCAGCTATGCGATGTTCTGGGTCGCGCGTCAGCCGTCGCCCGAAGAAATAGATGATTCGGACGAACATCTGCACGCGCTGCTGTTGGAAGGATTGGGTGATCTGCGCGGAGAAGATCGCGCACTCGTCGAAGGCAAATACTTGCGTGGCACAAGCGTGCGGGAACTGGCCGCGGAGTCGAACCTGACGGAGAAAGCGGTCGAGTCGCGCCTGGCACGCGCGCGTCAGCAATTGCGGGAACAGCTTTTTGAACGCTTGAAGAATGAAAAAGAGAATTGAACAGAAGGAATTGTTGGAGGACGTCCTTGTCGAAGATCAGGGGTATCGCACGGCGACATTGGAGCATGGCCTTGCTGCCATGCGCCGCCAGCGAACCCGGCGTCGGCTGGCATCACTGGCTTTATCTGTGTCCGCGCCGGTTTTGCTTTTGGCCGCGGTGGTGATGTTGCAGAATCGCCGCTTAGCTCCGGCTCCGCTGATGCCTCAATCCGTAGTCACGCCATCCATACCAAAAGTACAGATTGCAAAGACGATTGAAGGCACGCCGATTCGTGTGCTGAGCGACGAAGAGCTTCTGGATTATTTCAAAGGCCGTCCGGTCGCTTTGCTGGGCAAGCCAGGACATCAACGCTTGATCCTGCTGGATGAAGCCGTCCAATGAACCGGTGGCAAAGCCTCGGCATTATCCATAGTGAGACGTTCTGCGAAACGGTTTAGTCCTCATAATCAGCTTTCACTGGAATCACCCGAAGCATGAATTTGTATGCTCTACGTTGCGACAAAGTCGGCGAACTTGCGGCGCTTCAGCAGATGCTTCGCTCGCTCCTTAATAAGCTGGCTTAACGTGCCGTCATCGCCGTAGGCTTTCAGAAAGTTTTGTCTTTCCTCGGTTGAGACACAGCGCAACGGAGCTGTCACATGCAACGCAGCGAGGTCCCGCGCACGAATTTTCAGCGATAGCTTTTGTCGCCGATCCAGTCGCGCCATGTCGATGAGGCAAAACTTTGGCTCGCCGCCGCGCTCGATGAAGATGTGGCGCGTGAACAAATCCGGTGAAGCCAGTCCTGCTTCGTGCATCTTCCGAAGCTGACGCGCGAGAGCAGCAAAGACGCGTTGCCGCTCTGCGGGATCGGTTCGGTGCTGAATGAATTCATCCAACGTCATCTCACCACGCGCGCCGGCCGTGATGATAAACGAAAAGTTTTCCCACAGTGGCCCGCACTGTTCGCCGAACGCCACCGGTTCGGCCACGGTCAGTCCTGCGCGTTGCAGCGCCAGCGAATTCTCCCACTCCGTGCGTGACTGCGACCAAACCTGACCGCGAGTCAGAAGTGATTTCAGTCCGTCCTTCTTGTATGGCTTGAAATTGCGTTTGAGGAACAACACGAGGGGCTGTCCGTCCGCGCTCATCTTGATTCGTTGAATGTCCCGGCGGCCTTTGTGGTTCTTGATGAGTTCGCCTTGGTAATTTTTCACGCCTTCCAGGAAGTCCAGGCTAAGCCCGCGAAGGACTTCGTGGTGTTTGGCGATGACGAGCACG
>DATHKK010000437.1:0-2588 GCA_035489355.1 Candidatus Limnocylindria bacterium | reverse complement strand
AACCAATTCGTCCTCATCGCCTTCAGTGCCGCGCTGGCCGGACAAGCCGTTACGGCCGCAGCCGAACCACGCGAAGTTCATCAGCGCGTCGTGAATCATCTTCAAGCCGTGCGCGATGTGCTCGTGCCCGCGCCGGTGGTGCAATTCGTCGAATCGATTCCGCCCGTGGCGCTGGTGAGGGAGCACGTGTTCCAGGTGGCGCAGGCGGAGCCCCAAAGATTCGAAGTGGGCGCGCCGCCGCCGGGCGCGCCGGGCGCGCCGATTGATCCCAACGGCATTGCGAACTGGGCCGAGAGCTTTGCCGTTTCGACGACACAGGGCGTCCTGGATCAAATTTTTCCTCGGGGCAGCGGCGGCTCGCGCCGTCCGGTCGTCGTCGGAGGCGACCCCAAGAACATCTCCGCGCTTACTGAGGATTTGAACGTGATGATGCGCATTCTGGAAAAGGCCGCCAGCGCGAAGGCCGACGGTCCCGCCACCGCCGCGGGCATCGAATTGTTTTCCGTGAATCGCGCTACGTCGCCGCGCGCGTTTTACCTCGACGGCTACGGCGCGATGTTCGTGCTCAATGTAAAATATCCATTGCTGGCGCCGCCCAGGAAAGACGAGCAAAGCCATACAAATGAAACGAACACCGAATGGGAGAGGGCCAAGGAAGAGGTTTATGGCCGGCGCACAGTGTTCGAAGACGTCAAGGCTGGCGCTGCGCCAGGAGAAGAGTTCGATGAGCAGCGGGTGGAAGACTTGAAAAATGAAATCATCAAGGATCTCGGGAACGCAAAGAATATTCGCAACCTCAAGTCCGATGATTTCGTGACGGTCGTCGTGCTGGGCAGCGGGCCGCGGAGCATGGGAGTTGTGCGGCGGGAAACCCGTTCCGCGAACGGACGACGCGTGGCCACGGCGGACGCCGGCCTCGCGGGTGGTGAGGCAGGAACGCAGACCACGCTGACGTTACGCGCGAAGAAGTCGGACATCGATGCGTTCTCCAAGGGCAAGCTGGACGCGGAAGAGTTCAGGAAGAAGGTCGCGGCGCAGGTTTATTGAACGCAAGGCCTCCTGCGCTTTCCGCCCGCGTGATTGAAAATCAACGTGGCGTGCAAATAAGTTGACCACAGCGCAGGCGCGGAGAGAACATCGCTTTCACGTCATCGGACGAGCCGAATGGCGGCAACTTGAGTGCGATGGCGCTGATCCTTTTCGAAGACGAACATCTGCTGGTCATCAACAAACCGGCGGGCTGGAACACGCATGCGCCGGCGTCGTTCGCGGGGGAGGGCGTTTACGATTGGCTCAAACATCGTGAAGCCCGCTGGGCGAAGCTCGCCATCATCCATCGGCTCGACAAAGAAACCAGCGGCGTGCTCGTCTTCGGCAAAACGTCGCTGGCGAATCGCTCGCTCACGGAACAATTCGCCGGACGCGCCGTGCGAAAGAAATATCTACTGCTGACCGATCGCGCCGTCACGCGAAACCAGTTCACGGCCGTCTCAACAATTGTCCGCGCTGGAGAAAAATATGTGAGCCGCCCGTTGCACCCGAGTGGGGATCGCGCCGAGACACGGTTCACTTTGATTCGATCGGAAAATGGAAAAACGTTGGTGGAGGCAGAACCGATCACCGGCCGCACACATCAGATTCGTGTCCATGCGGCGGAGCAGGGGATGCCGATTCTCGGCGATGTTCTTTACGGCGGCGTTGCGGCGAAGCGTGTGTATCTGCACGCCGCCGAATTGTCATTCGAGCATCCGGCCACCCGGCAGCAGATCACTTTCAATGCGCCTTGCGAATGGATCACCGATTGCAGCCTCGCGCTCGTTACGTTGCGGTGCGCCGTCATCGATCCAGAACTGACGAATGCGTTTCGCGTCGTTCACGGCCACAGCGAGGATGCACCTGGCCTCTATGTCGATAGGCTCGGGGATTTTCTGCTCGCTCACAGTGAACGCGGACCTGATCAGTCACTGCTGGAAAAACTTTCCTCCCTGGCGCGATCGCACGACTCACGAGGCGTTTATCACAAACTCCTGAATCGCAACGTGCGGCAAGCCAATGCGATTGAGTCTTCGCCGCAACTTGTGTTGGGCGAGAAAGCGCCGGCGCGTTTCACCATCTTCGAGAACGGCCTGCAATTCGAACTGGGCTTCGAGGAAGGCTACTCCGTGGGACTGTTTCTCGATCAACGCGACAACCGCCGGCGCTTGCTCGTCAATCATGTTGCGGCGGACTTCCCCCTTTTTGCTGAGGCCAGCGCGCCCGAAGTGCTGAATGCGTTTGCTTATACGTGCGGTTTTTCCGTCGCGGCCGCGAAAGCCGGCGCGCGCACGACCAGCCTGGATCTTTCGAAGAAGTACTTGGAGTGGGGCAAACGCAACTTCGCGCTGAACGGACTCGATCCGGCGCAACACGATTTTATCTACGGCGACACGTTTGACTGGCTGCGACGGCTCACCAAGAAGGAACGGATGTTCGACGCGGTCATTCTCGATCCACCGACGTTCTCGCAATCGAAAGACAGTGGCGTGTTCCGCGCCGAGAAGGACTACGGGAAGCTGGCGGCCGCAGCGCTGCCAGTGTTGAAGCCAGAC
>DATHKK010000436.1:0-7384 GCA_035489355.1 Candidatus Limnocylindria bacterium | reverse complement strand
CGCTGGCCGAGGATGGTGGCCGCAGTCGGACTGGCGTGAGTGATCTTTTCATCATGCGCTTTCCACGCCACTTTGCCGGTGGCCTTGTCGAGCGCGAGGAGTGATTCGCCCGCACCGCCGCCCGCGACGAAAACCAAATTGCCCTCGATGAGCGGCGAGGTCGCGTTCTGCCACGAAATGTTCCGGCCCGCATTTTCTTTCATCAAGTCGTGCGACCACACCGGCTTTCCCGTCGCTGCATCAAAACATGAGACCAGGAGTTTCGCCGACGTGACGTAAACGCGATTGCCATCCACGCTCGGCGTGGAACGCGGACCATCGCCGCCCTGATTGTCGGGCGTGCCGGACTGGCCACCATCGCCGAGTTTGATCGGACCAAGCGGCGCCGCCCAAAGTTCCTTGCCGTTATTAGCATCCAGCGCAATCAGGGTTTCACGAGGCGCCCCTTCAAAATTCCTCAGCACCTGGGTGAACGCCTTACCATCGCTGACGGTGAACGAGCTGAACCCGTCGCTGGTCGGCACGCGCCATAATGCCTTTGGTCCGCCCGCCGGAAAAACTTTCTGAATTTTCTCTGCCGTCGAACGGTTCAGATTCGGCCCGGCATATTGAGGCCAATCGGCGGCAATACCTGGCGCGGCCAAAGCGAAGCTCAAAACAAAACCAGCGATATCACGTGTGTTCATGGGCAATAGATATTTTCCAATTTTGGTTTCTGACAGAGTGCATGTGAAAAGCATTCAAGGATGGCCTGAATTTGTTGTTCTTTTACAATTTCAATCGAACCAGGATTTCCCCGGTCAGCACTTCGTAAGCGGACGAGCCGGCGCTGTACTTGTCATAGTGGATGATCGGTTTGCCGTGGCTCGGGGCCTCCGCCAGCCGAGTTGTTCGCGGAATGACGGTGTCGAAGACGGCTTCTCCGAAATGTTTGCGCACTTCGGCCACGACCTGTTGCGAGAGATTCGTACGCCCATCGAACATCGTCATGACGACGCCCAACAGATCGAGGTTTGGATTCACGCCATTGTCGCGTAACTGCCCGATGACGCGATGAATCATCGAGATGCCTTCGAGCGCGTAGTATTCGCATTGTAGCGGCACGAGCAGGCGCTCCGTGGCGGCAAACGCATTCAAGGTCAGGATGCCCAGCGATGGCGCGCAATCGATGACGATGATGTCGAAGCTTCCGCTGGCCCGAATCGGTTCCAGAGCATTGCGCACGCGCTGAAGATGATTCTCAGTTCGCGCCAATTCCAATTCCGCGCCGCACAGATCGACTTCACTTGGAATGATCGAGAGACGATCGAAGGCTGTCTTCTGAATCTTGTCCGCTAGGTTCCCTTCGCCGAGCAAGGGACCATAAGCGCTGGCACCCTCCACTTTCTCCAGGCCGACACCGCTCGTCGCGTTGGCCTGCGGATCGATGTCGAACAGCAAAACATTTTTGCCCACCGACGCCATGCACGCCGATACGTTCACGGCCGTCGTGGTTTTTCCCACTCCGCCTTTCTGGTTTGCGACAGCGATGACTTTTGTCGGCACGGCGGGATTTAAGAGGCAGGGCGATGGGCGCGCAAGATTTCAACGGGGAATCTCGGGCGAAGCCGCGAGGCGCTGATCCAGCCACGCAGCGAGAAAGCGGGTGAAATGTTCCTGCGCCGCGACGTTCACGTGCGTCATGTCGTCATAATTTTCCGGCATCTGCGCGGGCAGATTCTCCACCAACGTGACATTCGAGTACTTCGCCGCGAGCGCGCGAAGCGTAGAAAGCATCTCCTCCCGAATCCCGCTTTCCATCGTGCGGCTAAAAAGAGGATTCACCTGTCCGGCCAGGACGATGACTTTTTCCCGCGAGCGCTGACAACGTATGACAAAATCTTCCATGGCGCGCTGTTGAAAACGGCTTTCCTCATTGCGGACAAATGTGGGGCGATGGGGAGCCACGGGCGCGGCATCGTTGGTAATCGCCGCGTTATGCTGGCTCTGCTTCAACTGCGCGATCTCGGGCCCGAGAACGCGCTGAGCAAAGACCTGACGCAAATGAAACAATGGTAGCACGCTGCCCAATAGGCCCGAGGCAACGCGTTCCGGGGGGATGAACGTGGTCCCTCCGCGAGCCACGAGATCTGGGAGATCGGTCCAGGTGAGAAAATTGGGAATCACTTCACTGGCGGAACCA
Source organism: Candidatus Limnocylindria bacterium (assembly GCA_035489355.1). Taxonomy (GTDB): domain Bacteria; phylum Verrucomicrobiota; class Verrucomicrobiia; order Limisphaerales; family SIBH01; genus JANNGC01. The sequence continues at coordinate 5,202 of DATHKK010000436.1, read as the reverse complement.
GAATAGAAATCCGCTTCGCTGACGTAAATGATGATGTAGTCCGGACGTGTTCGCGCCACGAGTGGCTGCAGCAGGAAGTCGTCGTAAGCCTTGGACCCGGGGAAGTTCAAATCGATCGTGCGCAGCTTCGTTCCCAATAGCGAGTTCAACAGTTCCTCATTGATTTGCGCGCGAGTCTGGCTGCTGCCCATCAGAGCGGCTCGCATCGGGACGGAACTCTCCTCCATCAGAATTCGTTTGAGATGAAAGCGCGTGAGGTTCGAAGTTTGCAGGCCCTGCCACATCACGCCCCAGAACAAAGCAGTCTGTTTCGCCTGCGCCAGCCAAAGATTGAAGCAGGCGAACACGAGCAGCGCCTGGGCGATCCACGCGAAACGGCCCAGACGACAAAACCGCTTTGCAGTCTGGACAATGAGCGCATGCGCGACCACCCACGCGTAAAGTAGTGTGAACAGGAACATCGCTTCGAAGAGGCGGCGATAAACGAAATCGGATGGTGAGCTGATCTTTCCTTCGCCCAGCTTGGTGATCGATCCACCGAAGCGCAGGGCGAGCGCGTCCGACACCGGATGCCCCGCCAGCGCGTACAGGCACCAGCCCACGGCGACCAGACTTGTGGCGATGATGAGCCAGCGTTTCATCAGAATTGAAAGTAGATGAATTCGCCGCGCTCAAAAACTCCGAAGGCTGCAATCGCCACAAAGGCACTCACCACCGCCGCCGTCTGCCACCGCAACCGCCAATGGTAAAACGTATCCATGGCCGCATGTTTCCACTGCAAGAAAAGACCGAGCGCGCCCAGGATCAAGATCGGTTGTGCCAAGGGGCTGATGCCGTCGGCCAGACGAAAGTTGGCCAACGCTGAGAGGTAATTCCTGATCAAAGGGAATTGCTCACCGCCGGCCAGCGCGCCGGCCCGGAAGAACAGCCAGCCGATACAAATGATGTGGAAAAAAATGACGATCAGCATCACGTGTCCAGGCCATCGCCATCCGCGGCCCGGCGTCGCAGCCGCTCCAAAGAGCTTCTCCCGCATGTGCGTCCAACCGCGATGCACCATCAATAGAATTCCCTGGTAGGCGCCCCACAGAACGTAGGCGATTCCGGCGCCGTGCCAGAGACCGCCCAGGACCATCGTGATGAGAAGATTCAGAGCCGTGCGCCAAGGGCCGCGACGATTGCCGCCCAGCGGAATGTAAAGGTAATCGCGTAACCATGTGGACAGGGTTATGTGCCAGTGACGCCAGAATTCTGTCGGATTGGTGACGAGATAAGGCGCGCGAAAATTGACCGGCAGCTCGAACCCCATAATCTTCGACAGCCCGCGTGCGATGTCGGAGTAACCGGAAAAATCCCCGTAAATTTGAAAAGCAAACGCGTAGAGGATAAGCCAGGAATTCGCGTCGGAAAAAAGCGGGACGGTATGATTGGCAAAGCCTAGGTTGGAGACGCCGGCGAGGCGATCGGCAATGACGACTTTCTTCACGTAGCCCAGCAGCACCAGCCAGATTCCCGTCGCGACCTGCTCGGCTTTGATCGTGCGCGGCGCTTCGCACTGCGGCAAAAGGTACGAAGCACGCACGATCGGTCCGGCCACAAGATGAGGAAAGAACGAGACGAAAAGCAGAAAGGCGATGGGATCGCGCGTGGCTTTCAGCTCCCGCCTATAGACATCGATCGTGTAACTCATCGAGAGAAACGTGTAGAACGAAATCCCCACGGGAAGAATGACCTGGAGGATTGGGAACGAAGGGTTCAGTCCGAAGGTGCGGAGCAATATGGCCAACTCGGCGGCAAAGAAGTTGAAATACTTGAAGACGCACAGCACGCCCAGGTTCGACACCAGGCTCAAGATCAGAATCCAGCGCCGTTTTCTTTGATCGGATTGCTTCTCGATCAGAAGCGCGCAGACGTAATCAAACGCCGACGTGAAGAGCAGCAGGAAGAGAAAACGATAGTCCCACCACCCATAAAACAAGTAGCTGGCACCTAGGAGAAAGATGTTTTGCGCCTTGAACGGCAACCGGTAGTAGAACAGCAGCGTGAAGCTGAGAAAAATGAGGAACGTCAGCGAATTAAAAAGCATGGCGCGGGCGTCATCAGTCGGTTCTGCGGAGAATACTGCACGGACGGGCAAGGACCGGGCAAGAATTCTTCGATGGGTGCGACTTTCCTTGCCGCTGTTCACGTGGAGTTCTACGTTCGCGCGCCCATGAGCGAAGTTTTAGTCATCGGACACCGGAATCCTGACACGGACGCGATTTGTTCTGCGATCGGCTACGCGGAATTCAAGCGCCGCACCGGGCTGGCTGACGCCGTCGCCGCGCGCTGTGGAGACACGAACGAGCGAATCGATTTCGTGCTGGAAACTTTTGGCGTGCCCGCGCCGCGCTTCGTGGCGGATGTTTCGCCAAAGGTGCGCGACGTAATGGTCTCGGAAGTGATCAGCGTCCCGCCGGGCGCGACCGTCGCGGAAGCGCTCAGTGTCATGGACGAACGGAACATCCGCGTGCTGCCCGTGCTCGAGGACGGCGTGTGCCACGGCCTTGTTTCCGTCTTCAAGATGACGAAATTTTTCTTTCCGACGACGAGCCGGCTGTTCGATTCCCGCCGCGTGTTTGCGTCTTTCCACAATCTCGCCACCACGCTCGGCGCGAAAATTGTTTTCGCCGTGAACCCGTATTCGGAGGAAGACCTCGTGCTGATGATTGGCGCGATGAATCTCGAGTCGTTTGCCGAGCGGTTGCAAAAGTACGAGCGCTCGAAGCTCATCGTCGTCGTGGGCAATCGCGTGGACATTCAGGATCTCGCCATTCGCGAAAAAGTCCGCTGCGTCATTGTCACGGGCGGATTGCCGGTGTCGCAGGCCATGATCGATTACGCCGAGAAGCAGGATGTCACGCTGCTCATCTCGCCGCACGATACGGCCACAACGGCGATGCTTTGCCGCGCGGCCATCTCCATCAAGCACATGATCCACGAGGAGTTCGTGACGTTTCGCGAAGATGAGTTGCTCGCGAGCACGGAGCGCACGGCGGCAGCTTCGAACTTCCAGGCTTTTCCGGTGGTCGATGCCAACAACCGCACCGTGGGCGTACTTTCCAAATCTGATTTTCTGAAGAAGGTGAACCGTCGGCTGATCCTGGTGGACCACAACGAAATTTCCCAGGCGGTGCACGGCGCGGATCAGGTCGAGATTCTGGAAATCCTCGATCACCATCGCATCGGCGCGCTGACGACTCGGCAGCCGATCCTCTTCATCAATGAGCCGGTGGGTTCCACCAGCACCATCGTGGCAGACTCCTTTTTCCGCTACGGCGTCGAACTGCCGAAGAAAATTGCCGGCCTCCTGCTCGCCGGCCTCGTGTCCGATACTTTGAACCTGACTTCGCCCACGACGACGGAACGCGACGTGCAAATTCTCGCGAGGCTGGAAAAGATTTCCGGCGTCAACGCGCGCGAGTTTACGGAAAAACTGTTTGCCTCCGGCTCCGTGTTGATCTCGAAGCCCGCGGCGCAGGCCATCACGAACGACTGCAAGGAATACAGCGAACTCGGGCGCACCTTCAGCGTGGCGCAGATCGAGGAGATTGGTTTCGATCAATTCTGGAAGCGCAAAATCGAAGTCATGCAGGCGCTCGAAGAGTATCGCCGTGAACACAATTACGTTTTTTCCGCGCTCCTCGTCACGGACGTCGTCGAGCAATCATCGCTGCTGCTGGTTGCCGGCTCGGTGGCGTTGCGCGATGAGATTGGCTATCCCGAGCTGGAAGCCGGCATTTACGAACTGGCAGGCGTCGTGTCGCGGAAAAAGCAGTTGCTCCCCTATTTGACCCACTGTTTGGAGAAGACAAAATAAACCAGCACTGGATTTTGCCTCACTCACCAGCCAACTTACTCCCATGAAATTGATCTTGTCGTCGCACAACGTCACACTCACGCAGGCCATCGAAGAACATATTCTCGCCAAACTCGACAAACTGGAACATCTCGACCACCGCGCCATCGCGACCCGCGTCACGCTGGAAAACGACAGTACCAAGCTGACCGACAAACGTTTCAAATGTTCCGTGCGTCTCGATGTGGCCGGCCCGGATCTCTACGCGGAGGATTGGGAAGTCGATCTCTATGCCGCGATCGATCTGGTGATGAAAAAGATCGAGCAGCAGATCCGCAAGCGCCACAACAAGTTCAAGGCCCGCAACCACAGCGAAGCCGCCCAGGGCAAACGCCGCCGCCAGGAAGCGAACATTTAACGTGCCGCCAGTTTGTAACTGGCGGAACTTGATCCCGCCCAGGACTGCCGGTTGCAAACCGGCCGCACGCTAATGCTCCTGCGCGCCCGCACGGTCCTCCCGGTTTGCTCGCCGCCGATCGATAACGGCGCGGTGCTCGTGTGGGGCGAACGCATCGAGGCCGTGGGCCGCTTCCGGGATCTGCGCCGAAAGCACAGCGCGAAGGAGATCGATCTCGGCGCCGTCATCCTCCTGCCGGGACTGATCAACGCCCACTGTCATCTCGATTACACCGGCATGGCCGGGCAGTTGTCGCCCACGAAGAATTTTTCGGACTGGATCAAAGGCATCGTCAGTTTGAAAGCGCAGTGGAGCTACAGCGATTTCGCACAATCGTGGTTGAACGGCGCGGCCATGCTGCTGCGCTCGGGAACGACCACCGTTGTCGATATCGAGTCCGTGCCCGAATTGTTGCCCGAAGTGACGACGAGCACGGGGCTGGACGTCATCTCGTGCATCGAGCTGTTGTCGGTGCGAAGCCGTGACAGCGCGCGCCAGATGGTGAACGCGGCCATCGAAATTCTTTCCTCTCTTCCGGCCCATGCCGCCGGCCTTTCGCCCCACGCGCCTTATACGACCACGCCGGAACTTTTGCGCATGGCGGCGACCGCGGCGCGTGAATGCGATCGCCTGCTCACCATGCACGTCGCGGAATCGGCGGATGAATTCGAAATGTATCAGCGCGGGTGCGGCGCGATGTTTGGCTGGCTCAAGTCGCAACGCGACATGAGCGACTGCGATGGCGTTTCGCCCATTGCTCATCTCGCGCGGCACGGCGTGTTGTCGCCGAAGTTTCTGGCCGTTCATGCGAACTATCTCGCACCGGGCGATGCCAAGTTGCTCGGGCGCAGCCGATCGAGCGTGGTCCATTGCCCGCGCAGTCACGCCTTCTTCCGTCACGCTCCGT
>DATHKK010000435.1:0-2350 GCA_035489355.1 Candidatus Limnocylindria bacterium | reverse complement strand
CGCTGTCCTCAGTGCGCCTGGCCGCGCGACTCAATGCGGTGGTGGTATTCAAGCGCGGCGCGGTGAGGACACCTCGCCCTACCCTTTCTGCAAGAGAGCGCGGTTCTTCCACAACTCGCGCGGGCGGAAAACTCCCTCGGGCGTGATAATACCTGTAATCAAACCCGGCGGAGTAACATCGAAGCTAGGATTGCGCGCGTCGCTCGTCGGGTTCGCGACACGGACGTATTCGCGCTTTCCCTTCGCAGTCGTTCCCCACGCGCCCAGCACTTCACTCGCATCTCGTTCTTCGATGGGAATGTCGCGCCCGGACTTCAGGTTCCAATCAATCGTCGAGAGCGGAATGGCGACGTAAAATGGAATGCCGTGACGATGCGCGAGGACGGCTTTGGTGTAAGTGCCGATCTTGTTCGCCACTTCGCCCGTGCGGCCGAGCGTCCGGTCACTGCCGACGATCACCAAATCGATTTCGCCGCGCGACATAAGAAAGCCTGCGGCGTTGTCCGCGATCACTTCGTGCGAGATTCCCTGCTGCGCCAACTCCCACGCGGTGAGCGTCGCCCCCTGGCAACGCGGACGAGTTTCATCGCAGAAGACGTGAAACTTTTTGCCCTTCGCCTGCGCTGCGTAAAGCGGCGCGGTCGCGCTGCCGAAATCAACGAAGGCCAGCCAGCCCGCGTTGCAATGTGTGAGCACTCGCATGCCGTTCCGAATCAGTTTCGCGCCGTGGCGGCCAATCGCCTCGCAGTGCTGCACATCTTCGTTTGCGAATTCCTCGGCGGCGGCGAGCGCGATGGACTGCTGTTCCTCGACCGTCTCGCCAGCGCTCATCTCTTCGCGGATGCAAGTCATCGCGTTCACCGGATCGACTGCGGTCGGACGCGCGGCTTTCAACGTTTCGCAAACACGTTCGATGTGCTTCGAAAATTTCGTGAGGCCACGCCCACGAAAGGCCCGCGCCCCTTGCGCCAATCCATACGCGGCCGTCGCCCCAATCGCACCGGCCCCGCGCACGATCATGTCTTTGATGGCGAGTGCCGTTTCGCGGAAGTCGGTGGTCTCGATGAGTTCAAACCGATGCGGCAACAAGCGTTGCTCGATGAGCACGACGCGGTTGGTGCGCGCGTCGAAGGTGACGGTGCGGAAGTGCTGCGTTCGTTGGCCGATGCGAACGTTCATGGCGTGAAGATCGTGGAAGCCTGTTCCTTAGCCGCCCGTTGCTTCGACCAGCACTACACCGGCTTCACCTTCGGCTTGGCCGTTTTGATCTTGGTGCGGACTTCCGCGTAGAGCGGGTGCTTGCGCAAGGCTTCCAGGTCGGGATCCACGGCCATCCACTTGAAATCATCGTAGCCGGCGGCCAGCGCGCGATGCAGCGCGATGAACGCGTCGTCAGTCCGGCTGGTCAATGAATAGCTGCACGCCAGGTTGTAGAGGACCGTGGAATCGTGCGGACGCAAGCGCGCGAGTTGCTCGTCGATCTTGAGGCCATCCACGAAACGGCCGCGCTTGGTGTAATCGTCACCCAGAATTTGCAGGGCTTCGACGTAGTCTGGATCTTTTTGGACAACCCCCTCGATGAACCCGATTTCCACGTCCAGATTGCGCTTCTCCTCGCGCGTCATTTTTTTGCTTTGGGGTTTAGGCATAAAACTTGGGCCAAGTGTTTCACACCTGTTTGCCAAGTCAAGAGACGCGCCGCGCAAACCGCATTTTATCGAGAGCATCTTGCACGCTGCCATCGCGATGTTCTTGCGGATTTCAATTCACGAGCGGTTTGCTTCGCGTGAATCGTTTCAGGCCGCTGATTTCGTTTCAGAGCCGGGCAGCAAACGAATTTCACGCTGCGGAAACGGAATCTGAATTCCCGCCTCGCGGAACTTCTCAATCACGGCCTTGTTGATTTCCGCCTGGGCGGGGCCGAAATCCGGCAGAGCGGTCCAGGGCTTGATGGCAATGACGATGGACGAATCCCCGAGCGAGGAAGTGCCGACGCCCGGCGCGGGTTGCTTAAGGATGCGCGGATTCTCATGGAGAATGTCACGGATGATTTGCAACGCGGCGTTCAGATCGGTGTCGTAACCCACGCCCACGGAAAGGTTGGCTTGGCGGATCTTACCGTAGTTGTGAAGGATTTCGCCGACGATTTTTCGATTCGGCACCACGACGCGGGACAGATCGGGATGAATCAGCGTGGTGGAGAACAGTTCGATAATCTCCACCTGGCCTTCCACCTGATTGATCTCGATGTATTCGCCCACGCGAAACGGCTTCACGAAAATAATCGTTAGCCCGGCGACCAAGTTACTGAGCACACCCTGCATGGCGAGGCCCACGCCCACACCGGCCA
>DATHKK010000434.1:0-5169 GCA_035489355.1 Candidatus Limnocylindria bacterium | reverse complement strand
CTTCGGATTTGTTTCCGCGAGTGCCTTGCTCTTCCACTCTGAAACCGGCTGCGACTCGACGGCCACACGCGCCGCGTAACGGAGAAAACGATCGTCGCTGCTCAAGTGCGGCCATGTGGTGGCGGCAGCTTTCGCATCCTGCTTGCTTTGAAACGCTTCGATCTCATGCCTGAGTTCTCGAGCGGCCACGGCTTGCGCATTCAGCGCCGATTGTTCGCTCTCCTGCGGTCCAGTGTAACTCACGCGATACAGTCCAGACTGCGTGCCACGTCCGCCCGTCGCGAAATAAAGCGCGCCGTCTGGACCGACCTCCATGTCGGTCACGTTCAGCGGCTTGCCTTTCACCAGTGTATCGAACGTTCCTTTGTAGCTCGCGCCATCCGGCTGCAAATGCACCGCGACAATTCTGCCGTACGACCAATCCATCATCAGCAGCGAGCGTTGAAACTTCTTCGGAAACTTCGCCTTCGTCGGAAACAACACGCCTGTCGGCGAACCAATCCCGATGTCCACGACCTCCGGCAAACTGTCCTGGTAGTAAGCTGGATATTTCGCCGAGCCTTCGCGGAAGCCCTGGTCGCCGCCGCTCACGATGTGATACGCGCGCGTGGCCCGATACCACGGCGAGCCCCAGTCCCATTCCATGTCACTGTCGAAGCCGAAGAGTTCACCGTCGGGGTTGAACGCGATGTCGTAAGTGTTGCGCTGGCCGGAGGCGAACAGCTCGCAATTCTTTCCGTCTTTGTCCATGCGCACCACGTAACCGCCCGGCGGCTTGCGCCCGGCGCCGAAGCCATTGCCATCTTCCATGCGCGGCAACACGAGATCGTCCGCGTAATGTTTGAACGGCGAAGTCGGAAGAATGTCCTCCGGCACATCCACGAAATTTCCGCATACGATGTAGAGCTGGTTGTCCGGCCCGAGCACGATGCCGTGCGCGCCGTGTTCGCCGCTGCCGCCTTTGTTGCCGTTCCATTTGCGCAGCAACTCCGGCGCGCCGTAAGTTCCTTTGCCGTCCGTGTCGCGCAGACGATAGAGGTGATAGCCCTGCGGCCCTTGCCCGTTGATGTAGAGCGCATCGAAGGCGTAGAGCAGTCCCATCGCGCCGGTGATCGGCACGTTGAGTTTTTCGAGGCTCCCAATTTGTCCTTTGTCATCGAGCGTCACGCGCAACATCGGCTCCTTGTCTTGCGGTGAAATGATCAGACGGCCTTGCGGATCAGCAGTCATCCCGACCCATGTGCCTTCGCCGGTCTGCGCGCTGCGGAGCAGGTCCACTTTGAAGCCATCGAAAACCGTAATGGATTCGGCCGGCGTAGCGGGCTTGCCGCCGCTGGTTCGTTCGCGGCGTCCGCCGGCGGCGGCCACCGTGCCCACGGCAATATTGCCCCAAGGCTCGACGCCCATTTTCCCGAGTGACTTCGCGGCGACCCATTTTGACTGCGGCTGAAACGCAAGATTCGGCCAGCCGGAATCCGCCGTCGTCGCGGTTTGCCACGACGCATCGCTCACGATCAAATCCTTGCCGCCGTCTTCGACGCGCACGTCCATCTCCACGAGCAGTGCCGCGACACCGCCGTCGTTGCGACCTTCGATGGCGACGATGTTCTCGCCGGACTTCAGGTTCTTCACGATGTCGTAGCGGTGATACTCATTCCAACCCGTGGCCTCGCCGACTTTCTGACCGTTGATGTAAGCGACAAAATGATTGTCCGCTGCCACACCGATGTTCGCGCGGCGCGGCGTGCCATCGACTTTGAAAATCTTGCGGAAGTAGCGGACTTCCTTGTCAGCCGACTTTGCCCCGTCATTCGGATGCCAAATCCACTCGGGTGTGACTTGCGCGTGCGCAAAGGAAACGGAAAGCAGAGCGGCCAAAAAAAGTCCGGCAGTTTTCATAAGCGTAACAACGACGTTGTATTGGGAACCACTGTTCAGCGTATTTTCGTGCGCGCGGAACGGGCAAGGAATTTTTGAGTTGGATAAACACGCGGCCGCATCGCGAGCTCGTGGCGCACGCCCTCCCTTACTGGCAGGCAAGATGCGCGCCGGCAGGGCCCTGTTTTCTCCCAAAAACGAAAACTCTCTCAATATCAGGGCGGCAAATGCCGATTGTCGAAAGGGGCAAGTGAAGAAAATCCTGATTATCGAAGACGATCTGATTGTCGGAACCGTTTACAAACGATTCCTGGAGGCGCACGACTTTATCGTGGAACTGGCCCGGGACGGCGCGGACGGGCTGGAGCGGTTGGTCGAATTCCGGCCTGACGCCGTGATGCTCGATCTGATGATGCCGAAGATCAGCGGCCTGGAAGTGCTGCGCGCCATTCGCGCCATGGATGAGTATTACAACTTGCCGGTCATCGTGCTGACGGCTGCCTGCCTGCCAGCCTTCATCGAACAGGCACTCGAAGCGGGCGCGAATCGCATTTTCGACAAGGCCAACGACAAGCCTCTGGCCATCACCGGAGCGCTCCACGATCTCCTGCGCACCACTTCGGACTACCGTCTTGTCGCGCCGACCAAAAGTGGAAATCCCGACGCGGTCCTCGATCATTGGCCAGCGCGAACGGACGATTGCTACTATTGAGGCCGCGGCGCGGATTTTTTAACAGAAGCGAACGAAGGCGGAGAAGACTTGTTGGAACTCAATCCTTTTGGCTGAATGCCGATTCTTCCATTCGCCGCCCTCCGCTTCAATTTCCTCGCAGACTCTCAACGCGCTAATCGTCCGCACATTCCCGGTTGAACAACTCGCCTCTTGCGGCAGGTTAGCCGCGCAAAGGAGCGTTATGATCGAAAGGACGATGGATCAACTGGACCGCGCAATTTCCACGGAAACAATCCCACACGATGACGTGACGCGGCGAAAGTTCGTGCAACTCACGGTCGCCGGCGGGGTCGCGCTCGGAGCCGCCGCGCACGCGTGGGGAGCGGAGACGAAACGGGGCGAGATGATTTATCGGACGCTCGGCCGCACGGGCGAACAAGTTTCCGCCATCGGCCTCGGCGGCTTTCACATCGGCGAACCGAAGGACGAGAATGAGGGCATCAAAATCATTCGCACCGGCATCGACCGCGGCATCACCTTCATGGACAACTGCTGGGATTACCACGAGGGCGGCAGCGAAATCCGCATGGGCAATGCCTTGCGCGACGGCTATCGCGACAAAGTTTTTCTAATGACGAAAATCGACGGGCGATCGAAGCAGAATGCCGCGAAGCAAATCGATGAATCCTTGAAGCGGCTCCAGACCGATCGCGTGGATCTGATGCAGCACCACGAAGTGATTCGCGTGGAAGACCCGGACCGCATCTTCGCCGAGGGCGGCGCGATGGAAGCGGTGCTCGAGGCTAAGAAGGCGGGCAAGATTCGCTACATTGGTTTCACTGGACACAAAGATCCGTTCGTTCATTTGCGCACGCTGGAAGTGGCCCGCGAACATGGATTTCATTTCGACGCAGTGCAGATGCCGTTGAACGTGATGGACGCGCACTTCCGCAGTTTCGAAAAAAAGGTCCTCCCCGAACTGATCAAGGATGGCATCGGCGTGCTCGGCATGAAGCCCCTCGCCAGCGCACTGATTCTTCAGAGCAAGACGGCCACGGCCATCGAGTGCCTGCACTACGCGCTGAATTTGCCGACCTCGACGGTGATTACCGGCATTAACAAAATGGAGTATCTCGACCAGGCGCTCGAAGCCGTGCGCACGTTCAAGAAAATGGACGAGCCTCAAGTGGCGGCCTTGCTCGCCCGCACGCGTGAAGCGGCCAGTCGCGGGAAGTTCGAGCTGTTCAAAACGAGCACGCGCTTTGACGCAACGGCGCAGCATCCTGACTGGCTGGGGTGATCCGCCTTGAGGGAAGCGGATTCTCAGCGCGCGAAGCCGATCGAAAACGAAATTGCGAGTAACGACTGAGAAGTGCGTTGCGCCAGGTACGTCACTCCGATAATGTCATAACTGCTATGAGTTTCACGGGCACAGTTGAAAACGGCGTAATTAAGCTGCCCGCCAATGCCGCTTTGCCCGACGGAACGAAGGTTCGGGTGGAACCAATCGCAAGGCCTGTGGCGAAGAATCAATTGACGAAGCGGCTTGTCTCCATCGCAAGCAAAGCGCGGAATCTCCCGGCCGATCTGGCCGCTGAACACGACCACCACATTCACGGCACATCGAAACGTGCGAAATGAACGCGGTCTTTGCCGACACGTTCTTCTTTCTCTCTGCCATCAATCCCGCCGATGCCGCCCACGAGCGCGCCATCGAATTCTCCGACAACTACGACGGTCCGCTGCTCACGACGGCTTGGGTCATCACCGAAGTTGCCGATGCGTTGGCTGGACGGAATGACCGACATCTGTTCCGCGAACTTTACGAAAGCATTACGAACGACCCGCGTGTCGAAATCCTTCCGCCGGGCTTTGGATTTGTACTGCGGAGACGCCGGAAGCGGAAAAATGACGGCGCATCGGCGGCTTGCGACTCAACGGGATGAATCGTAATCTCCGGCCATGAGCAAAGCGCAGATCATCGACGAATTGCCGAAGCTCTCGCCCGAAGAGCGCCGCGACATTGTCGAAAAGATCCACGAACTCGACCACAACGGTTGGCTCGCCGAGGATTTGTCGCCGGAAGAGATTGCGCTTATCGAACAGCGTCTCGCTGACCATCGAAAAAATCCCGGCACCGCTGTTCCTTGGGCGGAAGCTGATGCTCGCCTTGCCAAACGCTTCGGCGAATGAGCTACCGGCTCTTCATCCGTCCCGAAGTCGAGTCAGACATTCGCGAAGCAGCAGAACATTACGAACGGGAAGCGTCACCTGAACTGACCAAAGATTTCGCCCGCGAAGTACGTAAAACCATTCGGCGCATCACAGAAAATCCCCTGCTATTCATGGTGCGCCACAAGCGCCTGCAAGTGCGCTGGGTTTTTCCAAAGCATTTTCCATATCGCATCGTATTTGTCGTCGATGGCGATGTCATTACGGTCCTCTGCGTTGTCCACGCGAAGCGACACGAACGCGTGTGGCGCAGCCACACGTGAACATGATTTCCGAAGGCGGGAACTCGACGGCGCAGAAACGGCGCGCGGGACAACGCTGGCGCTGAGATGTGACCTTGCTGTCAGCCTCAACCCTTGGGTAGCTTTCGTTCCGTGAAGAAGGCC
>DATHKK010000433.1:0-2431 GCA_035489355.1 Candidatus Limnocylindria bacterium | reverse complement strand
CGAGCTGATGCCGGAAGAAGCGATCGTGCGTAAACAGGATGTGGCATTGCTGCGGGAGGCGCTGTTGAAGTTGCCGGAAGACAAGCGCGAAGTGCTCGTCTTGAGCCGCTATCACGACATGCGGTACGAGGACATCGCGCGGGTTCTGCGGTGTGAAGTGGGGACCGTGAAAGTGCGCGTGTATCGCGCGCTGAAGGAGCTGCGCGAACATTTTTGCGAGCTTCGTGGAGAAAAGCTTTATGACGTCTGAAGAATGCCGTTTGCTGATTCCCGAATATCTCTCCGGCCAGTTGACGCCGGCGGAGATGGAGTTGTTTGAAGCGCAACTGGAAACAAGCGCCGAGCTGCGGATGGAAGTGGAAGAGTTGCGCGCTGTGTAGGACGGTCTTGAATTGCTGCCCGAGGAGGAGCCCAGCGCGGAGTTGCGGGCGCGTTTCTATCAACGGCTGAGCGACGTAAACAACGGGCGGCGGCAAAGTTTCCGGGGCGAGTTCGCCTGGTGGAAGCCCGGGCTCTCGGGGCTGGTGCGGCAAGCGGCAATCGCGATTCTTCTGTTTGGGCTGGGAATATACGCGGGACGGGTGAATCGGGAGGCACACACGCAAGGCCAGGACATGGCCGAGATGCATGCGCAGGTGCAGAGTCTCCGGACAGTGGTTGCGCTGTCGCTACTCGACCGGCAGTCGGCCACCTCGCGCCTCCAAGGAGTTTCATGGAGCAGCCAGGTGGACCGTCCGGATGCCGAACTGCTTGCAGCGCTGCTGAAGACCCTGAATCACGATGCGAACGTGAACGTGCGGTTGTCGTCGCTCGATGCGCTCGAAAAATTCAGCGGCAATCGCGAAGTACGCAAAGCGCTCGTGGATTCGATTCCGCTGCAGGATTCTCCGCTGGTGCAGATCGCGTTGATCGATGCCTTGGTGCACGCTCGCGACAACGGCGCTGTCTTGGAGCTAAGGAAATTGACCAGCGACGGAGAAGTAAATGTGTCCGTGCGGCAGCGGGCGCGCTGGGGCGTCGAAAGACTGAGCGCGAATTAAAAAGTCAGGAGCCAGAATGAAAACAAAAATCGTAGTGTGCCTGTTCTTAGCGAGCGCTTGCTTCGCCGCTTCGAACTCCGATCGCTGGAGTGTGCGGGAGGAAGAAACAATCCGGAAGACGCTGACGCTTTCCGGCGCGCCTATGCGATTGCTGATCGATAACGTAGACGGCTACGTGCATGTGACCGGGACGAACGGCTCGCAGGTGCAGGTGACGGCGCACAAGACAATCCGCGCCGATGCCGACAGCGATCTGCAGCAGGCGAAGAACGAAGTGAAGCTCACAATCGAGGAGAAGCCGGGGACGGTCTCGGTTTACTACGACGCGCCGTGGCGCTGCAACAACTGCTGCAATGACGGCTGCCGCGAGCATCGGCGCTTTTACAACGTCACCTACGATATCGATGTCGAGGTTCCGCGCGCCGCGCGCGCCGTGATCTCAACCGTCAATCACGGCGATGTGCGCCTCGAGGGAACAGCGGGCGATTTCGACGTCAGCAACGTGAACGGCGGCATCTCGATGACAAAGGTTTCCGGGTCGGGCGATGTGCATACCGTGAACGGGCCGATTCGCGTCGAGTTCGCAAGGAATCCGGCGGGAGCGAGCAGCTTTAAGAGCGTCAACGGACAACTGGACATGTTCTTTCCATCGGCGCTATCGGCGGACCTGCTCTTCAAGACCTTCAACGGGCAGATCTATAGCGATTTCGATGTGGCGCCGCGAGCTACACCCATCGAGACCGAGCGGAAAGAGGGCAGATATGTGTATCGCAGCAATCGGCTGCAGGGCGGACGCGCCGGGCAGGGCGGGCCGCAGTTGAGTTTTGACACGTTGAATGGAAATATTCGCCTGCATCGGGCAGGCCAAGGAGGCGGAGGAAATGAATAATAAAATTGCAATTCTATTTTTGTGCGCGGGCGCGCTACTCGCTCAAGATGGCAACGAAAAAGCTACGGTGCCGCTAAAGGATCCATCGCGGCCGGCGCGCATCGAGGCGCGCTTGATGTCCGGCGGCATCACGGTGCGTGGAGCCGACGTGAAGGAAGTTTTGGTCGAGGCTCACTCGCGCGGCGAGCGTGGAGACCGGGAGCACGGACGTCATTCGGATCGCCCGGATCGTTCCGACGGAATGAAGCGGCTCGACCTGCCTGGAAACGCCGGCTTGGATGTCACCGAAGAAGACAACGTCGTGACCATCAAGACGTCTTCCATGAACCGGCCCGCGGACTTGGTCATCACCGTGCCGCGCCGGTCTTCGCTGCGCTTGAAGTGTATGAACGATGGCAATATCCAAGTGGACCAGGTGGATGGAGAGATCGATGCCCACAACTTGAACGGTAGGATCACTCTCAAGAATGTGGCCGGCTCGGTCGTGGCGCACTCGCTCAAT
>DATHKK010000432.1:0-7790 GCA_035489355.1 Candidatus Limnocylindria bacterium | reverse complement strand
CGGGCGGTTCATCGACCCGCTGGGCAGATTTCAATTCCGGCAAAGTGACCGGCAACGCCTTCATCATCGCGGCGCGGCTGAACGACAGCAAAGATCAATTCAAGGTGAACAAGCTGGAGTTCTGTGCGCCCGAAGCAGGGTCGAGTCCGCCGAGTCTGCCGAGTCCATGGAACTTCAAGGACGTTGGCGCAGTCGGGGCTGCGGGGAGCAGTGGCTCCTCAAATGGTAAGTTCACTGTGACGGGCTCGGGGACTTACATCTGGGGAACTGCCGACGAGTTCGGCTACTTGTATCAATCGGCCAGTGACGATTGCAGCATCGTGGCGCGAGTGACCGGAGTGCAGGAAACGCATGAATGGGCGAAGGCTGGCGTGATGATTCGTGATTCCCTGAGCGCAGGAGCCAAGCATGCCTCGATGTTTATCTTTCCGAACAATGGTGTGCAGTTCCAATCCCGGACCAGCACCGGAAACAGCAGCACGGATTCAATCACCAGTGGATTTACGCCGCCATATTGGTTGAAAGTCGAACGCAGTGGAAATGTCTTCAACGGCTACGCTTCGTCGGATGGAGCGGCTTGGACGTGGTTCGGATCACAGACCATTTCGATGGGATCAAGCGTCTATATCGGTTTTGCCGTGACCAGTCATGAGGATGGCGCGCTCTGCACGGCGACGTTCGACAATGTTTTGGCAACTCCCTGACCTGAAGGCAGGCTGAACGTCGCAGTGGCGCGAGACAAACTATGGCCCTTGAGCGCAGACACAGAGCGAGAGTGCTCCTTTTGTTGGGAGTGGCTTGTTGCGTAGTCGTGACCACCGTCCTCATCCTATCACGCAAGCACAGTGAAACACCTGCTTCACCCCCTTCTTCCGCCAACCATGATTCCGTATCCAGCGGCGGTTCAATTCCTCGCGAATCGTCTGCCGGCGCCACGGCCGCTCTCGCAAATGTTCCGCCTGCCCCGCTCTCTCCCACGTTGAGTGAAAAACTGCGGCAGGAGATTGCGAGGATCTCCGCGCTAACGGATCTGAATCAGCAAACGGATGCGCTGCAGAAAGCGGTGAATCAAATTGCCCTCGCTGATATCCCGACGGTCCTGGATGCGCTGAAAATACCGAGGCCCGGCACATTGGATTCGGAATTTCGCATGCTGCTGACGGCACGGTGGGCGAGTAGCGCTCCGAAAGTCGCGTCAGCCTGGGTGGAGCAGAACGTGAATGACTCGAGTCGACAGCAGGCATTGAACACGGTGGGCCTGGCCTGGGTGGCAAAGGATCACAACGCGGCGGCGGAGTGGGCCAGAAATTTGCCGGAGGAAGGCGAGCGCAGCGGTGTGCTGACGAGCCTCGCCTACGAGATCGGCAGTCACGATCCCGAGGCGGCTTCGGCATTCGTCGCCGAAGTGGCTTCTGGCCAAAGTCGCGATGAACTTGCCGCTCACGTCGCTGCTCTCTGGACCGAGCATTCTCCGGCGAAGGCGTTGGAGTGGGCCACGGGCCTTTCAAGCGAGGAACTTCGTCAGCACGCCATCGCCGCCATCGCGACGGCATTGGGTGACAGTGATCCGCTCGCCGCCGGCACGCTCGCGGTTAAGTCTTTGTCGTCGGGAAAGGTGCAAGAGGATGCCGTCGTGTCCGTGGTCCAGCGCTGGGCGCAAACCGATCCGACGCAAGCGGCGGCTTGGGTTTCAGGATTTCCTGAAGGCTCTTTGCGCGACACTGCTTTGGAAGAATTGGTCAAGCTTTGGACCGGTCAAGACATTGAGCAGGCTGGCACCTGGCTGAACAATCTCTCCGCCGGGAAGAGCCGCGACGCGGCGGTCGGAGCTTACGTCGGCGCCCTGGCACCCGAGTTCCCGGAAATGGCGGCGGAATGGGTCAACGAGATCCGCGACGATGCATCGCGTTTTAACGAGATCGAGCGCATCGCTGAGATCTGGCTGAGCAGTGACGCCACTGCGGCCCGCGCCTGGATTGCAGGAACCTCATTGTCCCAGGCTCGCAAAGCGAAGTTGTTGGGAGCCAAGGCTGAATAGTTTGCAGTCGCACGCATCACGTCATCCACAACACGCGTTGCAAAAAATCAAAAAGGCCCGACAGGCTTGCTCCTGTCGGGCCTTTTGATTTCTATCACGCGCTTGTCGATGTCTGCTCATCATGCTTATCAAGCGACGCCTTGGCAGTGAACGATCAGGACGCCGTTCTTTCTTTTTCGACAAAAGTCCATGGCTGGGCATCGACCTGAATTCAGCTTAGTGGGGCGCGTGTATGAATCCTGTTGCTGAACGATCTGAAAGCAATTTGGCCGTCGAACCGGGACTGGCACCTGCGCTGCTAAGCAACGATCCACGAAATGAATTTGCAGATCAGTGTACCGTTTGTTCCAGCATCTGCGCCGTTCAACGCGCAACAGCGCGCGTGGCTGAACGGCTATTTCGCCGGGCTGACGTCATTCAGCACGCCGGCGCTGGAGTCTTTGACTCCCGCGACTGCGGTGAAGAAGCCGTTGCTGGTCTTGTATGGCAGCCAGACTGGAACGGCCGAGGGTTTGGCGAAAAAATTTGCGAAGGAAGCGGCGCAACAAGCGTTCGAAGCCAAAGTGCTCGAAGCCAATGCCTGTTCGCTCGATGCGTTGGTCAAAGCGGAACGCCTCGTCTTCATCACGAGCACGTGGGGCGATGGCGATCCGCCGGACAATGCGACGCAGTTCTTCGCCGCGTTGCAATCACCGGAGGCATCGAAGCTCGAGACGCTGTCGTATTCCGTGCTGGCGCTGGGCGACAAAAACTATTCGGACTTTTGCGGGCGGGAAAAAAAACGGACGAACGACTGGCGCAACTGGGCGCGAGGCGGGTGCATCCGCGGGTCGATTGCGATCTGGATTACGAATCGGCAGCGAAGGGATGGATGGCGGCAGTGCTTCCGGTGTTCCGGGAGTTTGGAGAGAAGCCGGCGCCGTCCTTCACTGCCGATCCGGTCAAAGAAGTTGTCACGCAACATGGATGAGAAATCCGACTCTCTAGTGTTCTCGCGCAAGAACCCGTTCCCAGCCCGCTTGCTCGCGAATCGGTTGTTGACCGGCGAAGGTTCGGCCAAGGAAGTGCGCCACTTCGCCATTTCGCTCGAAGGTTCCGGCATCACTTACGAAGCGGGCGATGCTCTCGGAATTTTTCCCGCCAATTGCCCGGCGTTGGTCAGCGATATTCTGGCCGCGCTCGGTTGCGACGGTGAAGAAGGCGTCAAGACGCCGGATGGCAGTGAGACGTCCTTCCGTAATGCCCTCCTGCGTCACTATGACATCACGCAACCCGTGTCCTCTTTGCTGGAGGCGATTGCGGAACGCGCCCAGAGCGCGGAACTGAAAACTTTACTCGCGCCCGCGAATAAGGCTGCTCTTGAGAAGCACCTTCATGGGCGCGAGGTCATTGATTTCCTGATTGCGCATCCGCTGGCGCGCTTCACGCCGGCCGAGTTTGTCGAGCTTCTGAAGAAATTGAATCCACGGCGCTACTCGATCGCGTCGAGTCCCAAAGCACATCCGGGAGAAGTTCACCTGTGCGTGGGCATTGTGCGCTATGAGGCTCCCGGCCGCGGACGGAAGGGAGTTTGCTCCAGCTTCCTCGCCGACGCTTGGAAGGCAGCGCAACACTGCCGGTGTTTGAAGTGCTCGGCACCGACAGCAACGACGCCGCCGCAGGCAGCGTCAGATTCAAGACTCCACTCGCGACGCTCCACGCCTTCAACGGCTGGGCCGACGTGTTCCTCGCGACGCCGGCGAAGGGACTGCGCGATGCTTACGGCTTCGTTCAAGTGACGGTGCCAGGTGACGTGCCATTGCGATTGGTTTACCACTCGTACGAGGCAGACAACGGCGGCGCGGACTTCGGGCAGGAATGGGACGTGGTGGCCTCGAAGAAGTTCGGCAAGAACTGGACGGTGCTGACGAAGTACGCCTACTACGACGGCAAGGATGCCCTGGGATCTCTCGGCGCCCCGGCTGTTCCCTTCGACAAACACCTCTTCTGGGCGCAGGTGGAGTTCAATTTTTAGACTCTCAGAAGGTAGCAAGCCGGCTCGCGACCGCTGGAGGAGCCGGTTTTCTTTTTACGCGCGTCGTCCAGCAACCTCGACTTCCGCGCGGTTCTTCGCGATGTGCTTCTCTGCGAGAACGCCGCGCCAGTTCGTGTTCGGATAAACCAGTGAGTCGCGGCCAATCACCGTGCCAGGATTGAGCACAGCGTTGCACCCGACTTCGGCGTGGTCGCCAATCATGGCGCCGAACTTTCGCAGGCCCGTGTCGATCCGTTTTTTCTCCCACTCCACCGAAATGTTTCCCGGCGTGATCTTGAGATTGGAAATCTTCACGCCCGCGCCGAGGTGCGCTTTGTGTCCCAGAATTGAATCGCCCACGTAGCTGAAGTGCGGCACCTGCGCGTTATTGAAGAGTAGTGCGTTTTTGAATTCGCACGAATTTCCGATCACGCAGCCGTCGCCTACAATCACGTCCTCTCGCAAGTAAGCGTTGTGGCGAATCTGGCAGTTCTTCCCGATGATGGCCGGCCCTTTGATCATCACGCCATCTTCCACCGTTGTTCCTTCGCCGATGAACACATTGTCGCCAATCCAGGCGCGGCCCAGGCATTTATTCCGCAACTCCGGCCGCAAATTCTTTGCGATGTAATCTTTGATCTTCTTCAACGCATCCCAGGCATGCTCGCAGCCATCGAAGATGGAAGCGTGCTCGGTCTGCGTTAAGTCAAACAGGTCTGACGGCTTGAACATGAAGAGAACTAAACACCAAACACCAAACACCAAACACCAACAAAATTTCAAAAACAACCAATGTGGTGACGGTCGCGCTGCGACCGCATGGCCCCGCAGCGCGAGGCATTCTACCTCACGGCGGACGTGGCGCCGGGTTAAGGTTCCGCAGCCAATAGGCGTAACGCTTGTAGGTTTTGAAATTCCGCTCGCCCAACGCCTCCGTGACGGTCTTCTCCGTCTCTGCTTTGATCGCGGCGAGCGCGGCGGAACGCTGCTCCGCGGAGAGTTCCGTGTTTCGTCGCACTTCAGATGCTGCTTTCTGCGCCTCGTCCTTCAATTGGTAAATCTGATCAACCGCCGTTCGCTCCATCCCGCGCGACTCAGCGAGCCGCAACAGATTCTGGTAATCCCCGTCCTGCGCGCGCTGATACTCCTTATAACGATCTTCACCCAGCGATTGTTTCAACTCAGCGTCCACCTCTTTCCTTTCATCCAGCGACGCTTTGTTCGGTTGTCCTTGTTCCGGGGTCAGCAGCTCCGCGTCCTGCTTCGTCTTGAAAATCGCCCGGAACTCCTCCTCCGTCGCATCGAACGCCTGCAACTCGTTGTATTTCATGTTGCGCGCCAGATCGGACGTGCGGACCTCGAAGTCAAACAAGTCTGCGGGAGAAAGAACGGCGGCGAGATCATCATGCAACTTTCGCGGGAGCGCGCGCAATTCATCCTGCGTGGCCGAATCGATGTGGCCTTTGGCTTTGCGATGAATCTCACTCCGTTGCAGGGCGAACTTCTGGTTCAATTCAGCCACCTTGTCGCGCGTTTCCTGCGGCAGATGTTCCAGTGGGTCCTTCGTTTCGCCCCAGCCATACTCCTTCGCCATTTCTTTCTGGTAATCCGCGCCCAGCAATTCCTTCAGCACTTTGCTTTTCTCGATGCCAAACTCGCTCTGCGCTTTGTAGTACTCCGGCGACTGATCGTAGCGGGAAAAGCTCTCGCCGGTTGTCCAGAACTTGAATTCCGCGGGCGGTTTGCGCAGCGGCGTAAGCTTGCGCGCGTAGAGCTTGTCCACATCCGCAATGATGATGTCGCGAATGGTTTCTTCCGGGCAGCTGATCGCACGGAGATTCGCGATGTAGGGGCGATAATCATCTGATTCAACCTTGCGCCACGAAAAATCAGACGCGACCACGTTCGACAGAACGAGCGTTTCGACTCTCGGTCCAGTGGGCCGCCGCGCGATGAAACTCGATTTCGTGTTGTTGTCTTGACCGCTGGCCGCCTGCTGCCGGACCGGCTCCGGGGATTCTCGAAACTGCATGGCCACGTAACCCGCCAGCGCCAGGTTGATGCCGATGGAAAGGATGGCCAGCGCTTTCATGGGCGTCTGGTCGTCTCCCGCGGCACCAGGTTGTTCAGCCAGTATCCGCCGCTGCGTTTGTAACTGGAGAAAACGTTTTCGCCCAATTGCTGGCTCAAGCCCTTTTCCGTCTCGCCACGAATCGCCTTCAACGCTTCGTTGCGCTGTTCCGGGCTGAGTGACTCGTCGCTGCGCACTCTTCTCGCCGCCTGCTCCGCGCCAGTCTTCATTTCGTAAGCCTTGTTCGCGAGCATGGTCGGCAAATCGTTTTGCTTCAGAGCGCGCACCAATTCCTTGTAACTGTGATCCTGCGCGTGCTCGTATTCGGCAAAGCACTGCTCGCCCAGCATCTGTTTGATCTGTTGCTCGAGAGCAGTCACGGCCTTTAGGCGTTTGTCCTGTCCATCTTCGTCGTCGGGATCGGACACGTAAGCCAGATCGTCCTCGCGGGCCTTGCGCAACTTGTAGATTTCCCGAAACTCCTGCGCGCTCGGCTCGAAACCATCCAGATCATGCCGCAACTGGACGGCTATTTGCGCGGTGCGCAATTCGTATTCCTCAAATTCCTGCGGTGACAGAATGCCGGCCGCTGCCGCCAGCTTCTCACGCCGCAACTTGCGAATCTCTTTTTCATCGTCGTCATCGCGCATTGAAACCCGGTAAAGCGCCTGTAGTTTCTGATCGTAGGATTCGTTGGCGTCTCGCAGTTGCTGCTTTTTTTCTTCAGACGTAAAACTGTAGAGCCAATCCCAAGAATCCTCGTAGCCGTTCTCCTTGTTACGTTCCTTGATCGGATCCACGCCCAGCAGGCTCTTGAGCAATTCTGATTTCTCTTTTTCCAACGCGCGCGACTTCGCCTGCCGGTCCGTTTCTGTCGCTGACACGGAACGCCATGACGGGTCCTTCTTCCAATACTCATTTGCCTTTGTTTCCGGCCAGAGCGCCTTCCGCTTCTGCGCGTAAAGTTTGTTCACATCCGCCGCGATGATGTCGCGCACGGTTTCCTCCGGACAATCGATGGCGCGCAGATTTGCAACGTAAGCTTTGCAATTGGCCGACTCGATTTGCTGCCAGCGAAACTCCGCAACGACGTCGTTCGTGACCACTTCCACCTTCGTTTCAGTCGCGCGGGATGGAAGGGCCTTGGCGAGATTCGCGGTTTGTGCCTGCGCAGTTGCGTACGAAGGAAGCGAAGGTTTGCGCGAGCGATGAAGATGAATGGCACATGCAAGCAATCCGATATTGCCGAGGATCGAAAGCAGCACGATGGCCCGCGTATTCATAACCGTTGTGAATCGACGTATAAGCAAGGCCCCACGTTCAATTTCCCGAGGCCGTTCATGTAAGCTCGTTTTGGAATTGGTGTTTTGTTGGTGTTTGGTGTTTGGTGTTTAGAGCTTTTGACTATGGAAATCACTCGCACGGCTTACGGCACCTGGAATGGCGGACGGTTCATGAACTACGGCGAAGCGCTGCCCGACGAACGCTGGATCGGCGTGGCCCAACATGCTTACCGCCAGGGCATCCGCACCTTCATGACGGCGGATGTTTACGGCAGCGGCGCCGCCGACGAATTGATCGGGAACGCGCTGGCTGGTTTGCCGCGCGAGAGTTATTGCCTCGTCGGCGCCGTGGGACATGATTTCTACAAAGGCCAGCGGCAAGGC
>DATHKK010000431.1:0-5551 GCA_035489355.1 Candidatus Limnocylindria bacterium | reverse complement strand
GCGGAAGATGCGAAGGGCACCATCGGCGGCGTCTGGCTGACGGACATCGGTTGTCGCGGGCATTGGGACATGGACTTGAAGCCGAAGGGCGAGCATCCCGTGTTGCGCGGCGTCAAACCTTTCACCGCGAGGGGCGATGGTTGGCTCTACAATTTGCACTTCGCGCAGGATTCGGGATTTACGCCGCTGCTCGTTGGCCAGGTTTCCGACAAATCACGCACGACTGCCGACGCGAAAAAGCACAATGGCCGCGATGAAATCATCGCCTGGACTTACGTGCGCGAAAACGGCGGACGCGCCTTCTGTTTCACGGGGATCGATCTGCACAAGAATTGGGAGATCGAAAGCCAGCGGCGCTTTGTCGCGAACGGAATTCTGTGGAGCGCCGGAGTGGAAGTGCCGCCGGACGGCGCGCGCGTGGAGGTGAAGGCTGGAGATTTGGAGCACCATGTTCGCAAAGCTCCGAGTGCCAAGATCGAAGCGCCAAGGAAGAGTCAGTAACCAAACTGTCTCCTCGCCGAGCCGCCTGCTCACCGTCAACGTCCTGTAAACTCCGCGATCAGCTTCCCTGTTTTTCCATTCCACGCGCGGAGAACGCCATCGGCCCCGCCAGCCACGATGATATTGCCGTCCGGCGTTGCTGCTGCCGCATAAACATAATCAGCCGCGCCCGCGAAGGATCGGACCTTCTCGCCTTTGTCTTTCACCAAAACAACTTGCGCGTCGCCCGCGCTCAGCACCGCCTCATCGCCCACGCCGATAAACGCAGCGCCATTGATTTCCTTGCCAAAGCCTTCGATATTCTTGCTCCGTTCGCCGGTCGTTGCGTTCCAGACCTTCGCAACGTTGTCCGCGCCCGCAGTGATGACTGTTCGGCCATCCCGCTTCCACGCGACGCCGAGCACGTGATGCGTGTGGCCTTCCAGTGTCTTCACGACTTTGCCAGATGCGAGGTCCACGATTTTCGCAAAACGATCCGCCGCGCCGGACGCGAGGTATTTGCCATCGGCGGAAAGATCGAGCGCGAAGACGGAGTCGCTGTGAACATTGGAAAACTCGCGGAGGAAGACGCCGTCCTTCACGCGCCACAGCTTGATCTCACCGCCGCGCGTCGGTTCGCCTCCGCCCGTGAAAAGCTGCTGGCCGTCCGCGGTGAAACGAAGTGTGTTAACGCGATCGGCGAGCGGTGAATTGGCGTCGCCCGTTCCGATGGCACGCACGAGCGTCCAGGTAAAATTCAAATCCCACACGGCACCGCTCGAACCAGTGGCGGTAATAACAGTGCCAGGCCCGAGCAGGGTGAGACTTCGCATCGGTCCTGGAGAAACTGCGATGGTGTTGAGCGCCATCCCCATGTCCGCGCTCCACGTGCGCAACGAACCATCTTCATGGCCCGTCACGAGCGTTCGATTGTCCGACGCGAACGCCAGCGATCGCACGGGCTGTTCCATTTGAGCGAGCGTTTTCCGGGCGATTTCCGCTGCGTGCTCTGCGGCCTTCAGATCTGTTTCCGCCGTGGCGAGCGCCGTCTTCGCGCCCACCACCGCCGCTTCTGATTTCTGCACCGCTTTCATCGCGAGGTTCAATTCGTTCTCGGCCGTGGCGCGCGTCTGCTCGGCCGTCTTGAAATCTTTCTCCGCGCCGATCAGCGCCTTGTTCGCTGAACTGAGCCTGTCGGCCGCAAGCTTTTGCTTCTCCTTCGTCTCCGCCGGCAGTGCGTCCACCGCGGCTTTCGCTTCAGCCAACAGATTTGATTTTGTCACCGATTCAGCTCCGAGCTTCTCGATTTTGATTTTGTCCGCGCCGTCCTTCGCCGCTTTGGCCAGGGCCGTGGTGTTTGTGAATTCCTTCTGTGCCGCGACCAAGGCATCGAACACTTTGGTGATTTCCGGGCCGAGATCGTCGAGAGCTTTTTCAGCTTCGCGCCGGGCGATCGTGGCGTTGGTCAAGGCCGCTTGTTTCTCTTCGGTAATTTTCGCGAGCGCCGCATTTGTATCCGCCGCCTTTTTCTGACGCGCGATTGCCGCCACGAGATTCGTCTCCACGGTTTGCAGCGCCGATTGATGGTAAGCGATCTCCGACTTGGCGAAAGTCACCTCGCGTTCCTGGTCCGCCACGAGAAACGAGAGCCGCCCGTCGCCTTTCAATTCAGCCACGAAGTTCGATTCGCCGTTGCGCCAGAGCTTCGCCGTGTGTCCGCCGGCACTCGCGAAAAGTTTTCCATCAGGCCGCATCGCCAGCGCCGTCAGTTCGGAGCCGTGATTCACTTCCCACGCGGCACGGCTCGCCGCGACGTCCCACAAGCGCACCGTTCCATCCGGACTGCCCGCCATCAGTTGATTCGTTGAAACCGCGCTCGCATCGAGTAGCACCACGGACGCGGGCGATTCGAGTTCCTGCATTATCACGAGCGAACCGGCATTGGTCCCAGGGCCGAGAATGCGAACCACGTTGTCGCCGCAGGCCACCGCCACCCGCAACGCACCGAGACTGGCAAACAATGTAATTGTTGCAGGCAACTCCGCGCTCGCCATCGTCGTTCCGGCTGGGACCGAGGTGAACTTGAACCGGTTTCCTCGCGCCACAGCGAGCAGGTTGGAACCATGCGCGAACTTCAATGCAGTGATGCGACTGCCGCGCGAAGGAATCGTTCCCGCCAGCTTGCCGCTCCGATCCAGGATGCGAACCTCACCATTGGTGGACGCGACCGCGATCCATTTTCCATCTCCGCTGGTGGCGACCAGATCGCTTCCAGCCGGCAGCTTGAATTTTTCCGCAGGCTTCACACGCCGCCACAATTTCACTTCACGGTAACCACCCGACGCGAGCATCTCGCCATCCGCGCTGAAGGCCAGTGAGTTCACCGTGTCACGATGCGAGGCCACGCCGGCGCTGGTCTTCTGCAATTGAGGATCGGTGAGCCGCGCGGCGAGCCGGCTCGTGGGAAGATGATAAACAAAAATCTGATTGGCGCGGCCGCACGCCGCGAATTGACCGTCACGCGTCAATGCCACCGCATAAATCGCGTTCAATCCCGCTGGCATCGGCTGCCAGACCACCGGCACGCTCGCGCGCACTTCACCTTTGGCCCCTTGCTCGATCCATAACTGTAAAAGTCCAAGCTCTCCCGGCTTCAACGCCACCGCCGCCACCTTGTTATCCGGCGGCGGCATGATCAGTTCCGGGTCCTGATGCGCCGCCACTTTCAGGAGCAAACTCTCCGCTGGCTTCTTCGGAACGATGGCTGGCCCTGCGTCGCCGCCTTTGAGAATCGTCTGCGGCGTCTCCATGACCAAACCACCTTTCGGCTTCGTTTGGTTATGACACGCGATGCAGTTGTTTTTTAAGATCGGCAGCACCTCGCGCTCGAAGTCTACGGCGGAGGAACGTTTAATCCTGGTGATGGGGATCGATTTCACCGGTGCGTCCGCCGCTGGTACGAACAGCGCCAACGACCACACCAGAGTGATTGCCATCCTCAACCGCAGAGCGTCCCTGTATATCTGGGGAAGTTTCATTATTTCGCGGGCGAATTCGTGGACACTGGACTGACCTTCAAAGTGATCGGCGCGGAATAAAGCGTGAACGTGGCTTCCTTCGTCGCCGGCTTTTTCTCTCCCTTGGCAGCTTTCGTGGCCTTAACGGATGCGAGCCCCTGCAACGCGAAGGTGTAAGTGCCGGGTGCGAGCTTTTGCTGGCCCAAATCAATTTCGTAAACCGCGTTCGTGGATTTCGGATCGAGATCGAACTCCTTCGCTGACTCCAGGCCTGCGGCTCCTACGGTTTTCAATTTCAAGTTTCCCGTCAACTCACCGTCACTTTTAATCGTGAGCGGAATCTTCACCTTGCTGCCCGCCACCACTTCCCAAGTCTTCTCTTCCGTCGCCGTCAACCGCACCGGACACATTTCTTCAATTGTGCTGACGACGTATTCTGCGCCAACGTGAGACTGCACGGCCTCAGTCGCCGGGTCGGTGACATTCCATGTAAGGCTTGCGGCTTTCGCTTCGCGCGTCACGTTGGTCCCACTCACGCTGGCCGTTCCCTGGATCTTCACCGTGCCGATGGACGCTGCGCAGTCCTCCGTCGCGCGCAAGAAGATCAGTGTCGAGTTCTTCCCGGCTTCAATTCTCCCCGGCGGCGCTGAAAGTCCGTGAACGAGATTCCGTGCCGACACATCGATGGCCTCGGCGAATCCGTCGCGGCGGAAGGCGAGCACTTTGATGGGAAGCACTTCGTCGCGCCGAAGCGATGTCGCCGCCACGGCGATGTCCTTGGCGTCTTTCTTCACCGGCAATGGCGTCGCGGGCCAGGCGACGAGCCGGAAATCTGGCGACGGCTTACGAATCACCAGGTGATAAACAAGCGCGGGATTGCGCTGCGGCTGGCTGAACAGATCGCGCACCTGCACGCGATAGGTTCCGTCCTCCTTAACTTCGAAGCGTCCTGACGGATCGCGATGCGTGGTGTTGAACTCGGCACCGCCGACATTCGCTTCCGAGTCGTTCAATTCCAGAACGTCCGTCGCGCCATTCGTGCCGACTCGCTGCACCAACACAAAAGGGTCGGTCGGCAAACCCAGTCGATGAGAGATGACTTCGATCCAGTAAACCTCGCCCTTCTGCGCGTCGAAACGGAACCAGTCGCGATCGTCGTTGGGAAAAAGCTGCCCGGCCACCTCGCAGGGCGGCGTAATCTTTCGGGCTGCTGCCGGTGCATTGTTTGGTTCCTCCTCCGCCACGGCTGACACCATCGGAAATCTGATGAGCGCCGCGTCCGACACTCCGCCTTCGTTGCGAATGCGATACTCGAACAAATCGAGACCTGCTTGCGCCGGGATCGTTGTCAGAGGAACGGTGAGGCCGGCATCATTCTCCGCCAGTTTAACTTCGATGCGCTCCAACGCAGGCTTCGCTTTCGCATCCATGACTTTGCCGCCAGGAAGATTACGGCCATAGATCGCAAACTTTGCCTTCTCGCCAACATCGCCCGCGATCGGCACGACGTAATCGACATGCGGAAACGTGCCGATGGAAAGCCGATAGAAGAAATCCGCGCCGCCGCGATACGTCGTGTCATGCAATCGGAGAGTGAATTCGCCATCCTCGGGCACCGAGTGTTCCAGCAATCCGCCGCTGCGCGCGCGACTCACTTCGCGTCCGGTGCTATCATACAGCGCGAGCGCCGGCTCCAGCCTGGAATCGATCGCGCGCGTCTCGCATCGCGCGAGCACCCGTTGACCTTTCTTCGCGCTGAACAGAAAATAATCAACGGTGTTGGCGTCCGTGCGACCATTGATGGTGCTTTCGAGCGCAACGGTCTGCGGGCTGTCGCTGCTGTTCTTGCCTTCCATCACTTCAGGCAACACGCCGACGGCAAACGCCCGTGGATTCGATGCACCGTGCTTTCCCACCGCGCGCACCTGATACATTCCCGGCGGCACGGCCTTCGCGATGGTGACATCGAAACGGTTCGTCGGTGTGCTGATGGCCGTAATGCCACTGTGGGTAAAGCGAAGGTGCGTCAGTCCATCCAAGTCGGTCCCGCTCAC